>JBOHEE010000468.1:0-6371 GCA_050700895.1 Nitriliruptorales bacterium
GAGCGGGGCCACACCGAGTGATCCCGCGACGTGGACGACCCGCTGCCCGTCGCGGACGGCTTCGGCGACCGCCAGGTCGCCCGCGACCTCCTCCACGACGTCGTCGGGCACGGCGAGCACGACGAGGGCGGCGTCCCGGGCGGCCCCTGCCGGCTCCGCACTGGCGGTCGCGTCGGGGAAGCGCGCGAGGAAGCGCTCCCGTGACGCCTCCCTGCCGCCTCCGACGGCGACGACGTCGTGCCCGGCAGATCGGAGCGCGGCGGCCAGCACGGTCCCGACCCGGCCCGGCCCGATGATCGCCACAGGCCCCGGACGGAGCTCAGCGTCCATCGCTGCCCGTCCCTCGGTCGCGCCGTCTCGGGGCATCCAGGCCGGGTCCGCCCCGCCGCTCCCCGAGGCGCGGCGGTCCTCCCGGCGGCCCGGCCGGCCGGTGGGTCAGCGGCTCCGCCTCGGCACCCGGTCCCTCGACGAGACGGACGTGGAACTCGATGCCGGTGATCGGAGCGAGCTTCGCGAGGTGCGAGGCGACGCTCGTCCCGTCGGGGAGGGTTGCGCCGGGCGGCAACACCTCGGCGAGCGGGACGAGGACGAACGCACGCTCGGTCATCCGCGGGTGGGGGATCTGCAGGTCGGGGTCGTCGACCGTCTCGTGCTCGTAGAGGAGGAGGTCGATGTCGAGCGGCCGCGGCCCCCAGCGCCCCTCGCGGGCACGGTCGCGGCCGTGGAGCGCCTCGACCTCCTGGGCGGCGCTCTTCAGCTCGCGCGGGCCGAGGGTGGTCGTGACGCGGGCGGCAGCGTTGAGATAGGGAGGCTGGCCGGCCGGCGCGTCCGCGTCCACGACCGGCTCGGTCTCGTAGATCCCGGAGACCGCCTCGACCACGATGCCGTCGTGCCCGTCGAGGTGGGCGATGGCGGAGCGGATCGTGGCGAGCCGGTCACCGAGGTTCGTGCCGAGTCCGAGGAAGGCGGTGGACTCGCGGCGACGCCGGAACGGCCACAGCGGCATCGCTCAGGCGCGATCCCGCTGGAGCGTCACGGAGACGCCGCTGGTGGGCACGGGGAGGGGCGCGTGCGGCTTCGTCACCGTGACCTCCGCAGCGGTCACCCGCTCGTCCTCCAGCACGACGTCGAGGACGCGGCTCGCCACGGTCTCGAGGAGCGTGTGCGGTCCCTGTGCGGCCGCCTCGGCGATGCGGCGCGAGAGCGGCGCGTAGTCGACCGTGTCGCCGAGGTCGTCGGTGGCAGCGGCCCGCTCGAGGTCGGCCTCGAGCGTGACATCGACGATGAACGGCTGCCCGCGCTCGCGCTCGTCGAGCCCGGCCCCGTGGTGCGCCCAGACCTCGATCGCGTGCAGGGTGATCGCGCCCACTAGTCCACGTCCGCGACGGGTGCGGTCCCGATGGCCCGCGCGATGCGGACCGCACGGAGCGTCTCGTCGACGTCGTGGGCCCGGACCATCGAGGCCCCGAGGGCGACGGCGACGGCTGCGGCAGCCAGGGAGCCCTCGAGCCTCTCCTCGGGTTCCTTCACCCCCGACACGCTGCCGATGAACGACTTCCGCGAGACGCCGACCAGTACCGGCCTGCCGAGCGAGGTGAGTTCGCGCGTGCGGCGGAGGAGGGAGAGGTTGTGGGCCGCGGTCTTGGCGAATCCGATGCCGGGGTCGATCGCGATCCGCTGCGGGTCGATCCCGGCGGCGACGGCGTGCTCCAGCGCCTCGGCCAGGTGGTCGAACACCTCGGCGACCACGTCTGCGTAGCGCGGGTCGTCCTGCATCGACTGCGGGTCCCCGCGCATGTGCATGGCGACGTACCCGGCGCCGGACCGCGCGACCACGCCGAACATGTCGGGGTCCGCGCCACCGCCGGACACGTCGTTCACGAGGATCGCGCCGGCCTCGACGGCGGCCTCCGCGACCGCGGCCTTGCGGGTGTCGATCGAGACGGCGATGCCGTCTGACGCGAGTCCCTCGACCACCGGGATCGCACGGTTGAGCTCCTCGTCGAGGTCGACGGGCTCGGCGCCGGGTCGGGTCGACTCGCCGCCGACGTCGACGATGTCCGCGCCGGCGGCCGCGAGGGCGCGTCCGTGCTCGACGGCGAGGCCGGGGTGCTTGTCGGGGTCGTACCACTGCCCGCCGTCGGAGAAGGAGTCGGGCGTCACGTTCAGGACCCCCATGACGACCGTCCGTTCCGCCGTCGGCAGGACCGCGCCGCGGGCCTCGAGATCGGGAGACGGGGCGCTCCACGCGTCGAGCGCGGCAGCGAGCGCATCCTCCAGCGCCTCCGCCGGTTCGCGTCCGAGCGCGCGACCGGTCGCGTCGACGAGACGCGACGGCGTGGTGACGGCGGTGAGCCGGCCGTGCGCCACTGTTGACCTGCCGCCCGCGGAGGCGAGCCGATCCGCCACCCGCTCCGGCGCGGAGAGGCGGCTCACCGTGACGCGCACGGGCCCGTCGACGGCGTGGAGGGCCGCGTCCCGGACGCGGACGACGGGCGGGGGCTCGGGGAGGACGGTGCTCGACACAACCCTCCTAACCGTGGTCGGTCATGAGGGCGAGGGCCTCGGTTCGGGTCCGCGGGTCGGCGCGGAAGGCGCCTCTGACGGCGCTCGTGACCGTCCTAGAGCCCGGTCTCCGCACCCCCCGCATCTCCATGCAGAGGTGGCGGGCCTCGACGACCACCATCACCCCCCGCGGCTCGAGGACCTCCTCGAGGATGTCGGCGACTTCGGTCGTGAGGCGCTCCTGCATGGTCGGCCGCCGTGCGACGACGTCGACGAGGCGCGCGAGCTTGGACAGACCGGTCACCTGCCCCTGCTCGTTGGGGATGTAGGCGACGTCGGCGTGCCCCACGAACGGGAGGAGGTGGTGCTCGCACATGCTTTCGAGGGGGATGTCGCGGATGAGGACCATCTCGTCATGGCCCTCCTCGAAGACGACGTCGAGCACGTCACGAGGATCGATGAGGAGACCGGCGAAGATCTCGTCGTACTCCCGGGCGACACGTCCGGGCGTCTCGCGCAGGCCCTCGCGGTCGGGGTCCTCGCCGATCGCCTCGAGAAGGAGACGGACGGCCTGCTCGATCTTCGCGTGGTCGAACAGCCGCCCGGGTTCGGCGGAGGCGAGGTGCCGGATGCGGTCGCGCGCCGGCTCCCCCGCGGGGTGCGGCTCATGGTCGGTCACCCGGACCTCCGCGTCGGGTGCGGGACTAGGAGGCTGGGGCTGCACCGCGCTGCGGCGCCGGGGCCCCGGCGCCGCAGACTGTAGTGGCTGGGGGGTTCGGGGGCTCAGGCAGTCGAGCGCGGCCTGGCAGGTCTCCCGCTGCTGCGCGAAACGTAGCCCCCGAGTGCGTGAGCGCCGGGTCAGCCCCCGATCAGGACTCGGACTTCGAAGACCGCTGGCCCGACGGCTTCTTCGCCGTCCTCGCGCCGTTGCCGCTGAGGTCGCCGGCGCCGTCGAGGCGCCGCAGCGCCTTCAGGATCTTGGCCGCGCTCTTGCCGGCGGGGGCCGTGGTCGCGCGACTCGGACGGTGCTTGATGGGTTCGAAGACCCGCGCGAGCTCCTCGCCGTCGATGGTCTCGATCTCGAGCAGGCGCTCCGCGGTCGCCTCGAGGACGTCGAGGTTCTCGACCAGGATCTCGAGCGCCTCGTCGTGGGCCTCGTCGACGAGACGTCGGACCTCCTGGTCGATCTCCCACGCCACCTCCTCCGAGTAGTCCTGCTGGGTGGAGATGTCGCGCCCCAGGAACGGCTGGTGATCCTTCTGCCCGAGGACGACCGGTCCGACGAGGTCGCTCATCCCGTACTGGGTCACCATCTCGCGCGCGGTCGCCGTCGCGCGCTGGATGTCGTCGCCCGCGCCGGTCGTGATGTCGCCGACCTTCAGCTCCTCGGCGACGCGTCCGCCGAGCATGACGGCGAGCCGGTCGATCAGCGCCCCGCGAGCGATCAGGTAGCGGTCCTCGGTCGGCAGCTGGAGCGTGAACCCGAGGGCGCGGCCACGCGGGATGATCGAGATCTTGTGGACGGGGTCGGCGTTGGGCAGGGCGTGACCGACGACCGCGTGACCGGCCTCGTGGTAGGCGACCGTCTTCTTCTCGTCCTCCGACATGAGCCGGGTACGGCGCTCGGGGCCGGCGACGACGCGCTCGATCGACTCCTGGAGCTCCGCCATCGTGATCTCGCTCTTGCCGAACCGCGCCGCGAGCAGCGCCGCCTCGTTCACGAGGTTCGCGAGGTCGGCGCCGGTGAAGCCCGGGGTCTGGCGGGCGAGGACCTCGATGTCGGCCGAGTCCGCCAGGGGCTTGCCGCGGCTGTGGACCTTCAGGATCGCGCTGCGGCCGAGCAGGTCCGGCCGGTCGACGACGATCTGGCGGTCGAAGCGGCCCGGGCGGAGCAGCGCCGGGTCGAGGATGTCCGGGCGGTTCGAAGCGGCGATGAGGATCACGCCGGCCCGCATGTCGAACCCGTCCATCTCGACCAGGAGCTGGTTCAGGGTCTGCTCGCGCTCGTCGTGCCCGCCGCCGAGGCCGGCGCCGCGGTGGCGGCCGACAGCGTCGATCTCGTCCATGAAGATGATCGACGGGGCGTTCGCCTTCGCCTGCTCGAAGAGGTCGCGGACGCGGGACGCGCCGACGCCGACGAACATCTCGACGAAGTCGGAGCCGGAGATCGAGAAGAACGGCACTCCCGCTTCACCGGCCACCGCGCGGGCCAGCAGCGTCTTGCCCGTACCGGGCGGCCCGTAGAGCAGGACGCCCTTGGGGATCTTGGCCCCCATGGCCTGGAACTTCTGCGGACTTTCGAGGAACTCCTTGATCTCGCGCAGCTCCTCCACCGCCTCGTCGACCCCGGCGACGTCGGCGAAGGTGACCTTCGGCGAGTCCTTCGACACCATCTTCGCCTTGGCCTTGCCGAACTGCATGACGCGGCCGCCGCCGCCCTGCATCTGCTGCATGAGGAAGAAGAACAGCAGGAAGATGAGCGCGAACGGCAGCATCTGGAAGAGGAAGTTCAGCAGGACGGAGCCCTGCTCCGGGTCCGCGGAGACCTCCTGGATGTCGTTGTCGGTGATGATCCGCGCGATCTCCTCGTCGAAGATCTCCGCGTTGAACGTGGTCGTGTAGCGGTCCGGGTCCTGCGGGGTCGACGGGTCGTCGAACTCGCCGCGGATGACGTTCGAGCGGTTGAGGATCTCCACCGTCTCGACCCGGCCCTCGGCCGCGGCCTGCTCCCACTCCGAGTAGAGGAGCTCCTGGGGGCCCGAGGCGCGGTTGACGAGGCTCACGGTCGCGTAGAGGGCCATGAGGAGCACGAGGATCCACAGGAAGGGACCCCGGAAGAGCCGCTGGAAGTTCACTGGTGCCTCACTCGGAGGTGCTCTCGTCTCGCTGCGCGGACGTGGTGCCGGCTGGCGCGTGTCGCCGCGTTCGCCTCCGCCGGTTCACCCGTCTCCGGTGCGACCGTCGGGGTTGCAGTGAAACGAACGCACGACGGAGGGAGTTCCGTGCGGGACCGCATGGTACCACCGGTCAGGCGTAGGCCTCGGGGCGCAGGGTCGCGATGAAGGGGAGGTTGCGGTAGCGCTCGGCGTAGTCGAGGCCGTAGCCGACAACGAACACGTCCGGGATCTCGAAGCCCCGGTAGCGGATCGGGATGTCGACGCGGCGCTGGCTGGGCTTCGTGAGCAGCGCCAGGACGTCGAGGCTCGCCGGCTTGCGCGACTGGAGGTTGCGCAGGAGGTAGTTGACGGTGAGGCCCGAGTCCACGATGTCCTCGACGAGGACGACGTGGCGGTCCTCGATGTCCTCGTCCAGGTCCTTCAGGATGCGGACCACCCCGGAGGTGCGGGTCGCGGAGCCGTAGGACGACACCGCCATGAAGTCGATGCTCACCGGGGTGGTGAGGTGCCGCGCGAGGTCGGCGATGAGGACGAACGCCCCCTTGAGGATGCCGACGAGCAGCACCTCGCGTCCGTCGTACTGCGCGTCGACCTGCTGGGCGAGCTCGGCGAGCTTGTCCTGGATCGCCTCCGGGCCGATGAGGACCTGGTCGATCTCGTCGACCATGTCGGCGGGCAGGTCGAACCCGGTCCTCGCGAGGACGTCGGTGAGCGGCTCGGACGTCATGGGTGCGGCATCGTAGTCCAACCCCCCTTCAGATCGGTTCGGTCGGGGGGCTGCGTTCCGCGCAGCTGCGGGACACCTGTGGGGCCGCGCTCCACTTCCTGAGCCCCCCGAACCCCCCTCGTCGGGGGGCTGCGTTCCGCGCAGCTGCGGGACACCTGTGGGGCCGCGCTCCACTTCCTGAGCCCCCCGAACCCCCCTCGTCGGGGGCTGCGTTCCGCGCAGCTGCGGGACACCTGTGGGGC
>JBOHEE010000469.1:0-6504 GCA_050700895.1 Nitriliruptorales bacterium
TCCTCGCACAGGCGGTCGAGGGGCACGGCGCCAGCCTCAGCGGCGTCGAGAGCCGGGCGACGCCCGAGACGGAGGAGGACCGGCGCGAGCTGTCCGCCCGCGCGGTGCTCGAGCGCGAGACCCTCCGCGTGGCCCTGCAGCGCCCCGACCTCCTTCCCGAACGCTGGGCCGAGGTCGAGGAGGACGACTTCGTGCATCCCAAGGCGCGCGCGGTCCACCGTGCCCTCGCCAAGGCGGGCGGCCCGGGAGCCGAACTCGCTCTCGTCGTCGACGTCGCCGAGGACGACGAGGTGCGCAGCCTCGTTCGGGCGATCGCCATCGAAGACTTCACCGTCGAACCAGACCCTCCCCACGTCGCCATGCTCGTCGCCCGGGTGCTCCTCCATAGGATCGAGAAGGAGATCGCGGGCCGGAAGAGCGAACTCGAGCGCGTCAACCCTACGGTCGACCCCGACGGGCACCGGACCCGCTTCCAGGAGCTCATCGCCCTCGAGGCGCAGCGTCGCGACCTCCGCGAGGAGGCCAGCGGCTAGGTTTGGCAGCCAGGTGTGATGAGATGTGGCAAAATCTGCCTGACCGACGCAAACCCGACCCCGTCGCCTGTGCAGGTGGTGGGGTCGCGTCCGTCGCTCACGCAGCCACCGGGGTGACTGCTGGATCGGTTGCGGCCTCGGACGACCCGTGCCCACCCGCACGCTCACCCGAAGGCGCCTGTGCGGGTTCGGTCTCACCGGGTCTCGGCTCGCCGTTTTGCGTCTCCCCGCGTATCGAGGCGACGTCGGGCTCACCTTGCTCGCGCGTCAGGCGTTGGCCTTCGGCGCGGATGTTGCGTGCGGCGTTCACGTCCCGGTCCAGGACGAGACCACAGTGCTGGCAGTCGTAGACCCGTTGCCACAGCGCGAGCTTGGTTCTCGCCCCGCACCGTGAGCAGATCTGCGAACTGGGGTAGAACCGGCCGACCCGCACCAGGCGGGCCGACCGATCCGAGGTCTTGTACTCGAACTGACGGACCAGTTCACCCATGGACGCTTCGGCGACAGACCGGCCGTTGCGCAGCCCTTTGCGGGCGGCCATCCCTTTGACGTTGAGGTCCTCGACGCACACGACGTCGAACCCACCCGCGAGCCGACGGGACAACTCATGCAGGAACAGGCTGCGGGTCGACGCGATCTTGCCGTGCAGCCGGGCGCGGCGACGCAGCAGCTTGGCGCGGTTCTTGGAGCCCTTCTCTGCCCGGGCGATCGCGCGGTCGAGGCGCCGCAGCCGTTGCAGGTGCTTCTCGAGCACCCGCGGGTTGGGGACGTGGCCGTGCTCGTCGCTCAAGCGGGGGACGGGCCGGTCGAGGGTCACCAGGTGCTTCAGTCCCAGGTCGACGCCGATCGCGCCGCCGTGCTTCTTCACCGGTTCACCGGGCTCACGTAGGCGGGTGGACCCATCGAGGAGGCGCAGGCGGAACACGGCCTTCCACCGGCCACCCTCGTACTTGATCGTCAGCGCCTGAACCTTCGCACGGCCCGTCTCGCAGATCCGCCAGACTTGCTGGACTACGTCGGGCTGGTGGGTGTGGATCCACGCGAGCTCGCTCCGGCGGTTACGGCCGGCCACCTGCTCGGCCTTGGGGCGGGTGTGGCGGCGTTCCCACGTCCCGTCTGACGCCCGGCGGGGCAGCATCAGGCGCACGTGCGCGTGGCTGTCGGGGTTGATCCAATGCCGGTGGTCGACGTTGAGTTCGACGAACGTGACCGCCTGCCGCGAGTGCCGCTTCTTCCACCTCGGGAACCCGATCTTGGGGCCGCGACGCTTCCCAGACCGGGACTCGGAGAAGTTCTTCAGCGCCTGGGCGGCGTTGTCCAGGCCGGTGCGGAATGCGTGGATGGTCACGTCCCGCCACCACGGATGTACCTCGTCACGGACCTCACGCCACGCTGCGTGCAACGACTCGCGCGACCACGACAGCGCCGGCGTCAACGCGTCCTCGGGGATGCCGCGTTCGCGTTCGTCGGAACGGACCGCCACGTTGGTGGACGCCTGTTCGATGGCCCAGTTGTACGCGACACGCATCGACCCGGCGTAGCTGCGCAGCCACCGCTCCTGCGACGGTGACGGATCCAGGGCTACCTCGACCGCACGAGTCGTGTAGCCACCGTCGGCCTGATCCTCCCGAGTGGGTTCGCTCATCGCGACCAACTGTGCCACGAGGGTGCGACACGTCACTCATGTACATCCATCACACCGAACTGCCGAACTCACGAGCGGCTGAGCCGCGCTCCCTCATCGGCCCTCCGGGCGACGCGAGCGCTGACTACCATCGTCCCAAGGTCCCGCCGAGTGCGGACCGAAGGGGAGACCGGTGCCGGAGGCAGACTCCTCCCAGGGCGCGGTCGTGCGGATGCCCGACCACGACATCGCCGCCGACGAGAACGTCCAGGCGCTGCTCGCGCTCGGCGACGCCCGCGGCTTCATCACCTCCGCCGACGTCGAAGAGGTCAGCCGCGCGGGGGACCTCACCCCGGCCGAGGTGAAGGCCCTCGTCCGCCTCATCCGTCGCGAGGGGATCGACGTCGTCGAACTCTCGCCCGAGGCGGACGAGCGGCGGCGCCCGACCGACGAGGCCAGCCCCGGCAGCACCCTCGACCCGGTCCGCCTCTACCTCAACGAGATCGGCCGCGTCGATCTCCTCAGCCAGGAGGAGGAGGTCGACCTCTCGAAGCGCGCTGAGGCCGGGCGCGAAGCTGCCCAGCTCCTCGACAGCATGCTGCCGATCCGCCCCGAGCAACGCGGTCGCCTCCGCCTCATCGAACGTGACGGCGGGCGGGCGACCCGCCACATGCTCGAGTCGAACCTCCGCCTCGTCGTCTCGATCGCGAAGCGCTACATCGGTCGGGGGATGGTGTTCCCGGACCTCGTCCAGGAGGGCAACCTCGGTCTGATACGGGCGGTCGAGAAGTTCGACTACACGCGCGGCTACAAGTTCTCCACGTACGCGACCTGGTGGATCCGTCAGGCGATCAGCCGCGGGATCGCGGACCAGTCCCGCCTCGTTCGCGTCCCGGTCCATCTCGTCGAGATCATGAACAAGGTGGCGCGGGTCGAGCGCGAGCTCGTCCAAAGGCTCGGCCGCGAGCCGGTTCCGGCCGAGGTCGCGCGGGCGGCGGGGATCAACGTGGAGCGGCTCGAGGAGCTGCGTCAGCTCGATATCCCGCCCGCCTCGCTCGAGGCGCCGATCGGCGAGGACGACGGGGCCTCGTTCGGCGATCTCGTCGAGGACGCGAACGCGGTCGTCCCGCTCGACGCAGCCGCCTTCCTGCTGCTGCAGCGCGATCTCTCCGACGTCCTCGCGGAGCTGTCTCCACGGGAGCGGCTCGTCATCGAGCTCCGGTTCGGGCTCCACGACGGCGAGACCCACACCCTCGAGGAGGTCGGCATCAGGGTCGGGCTGACTCGCGAACGCATCCGCCAGATCGAGGCGATGGCCCTCGCGAAGCTGCGGCACCCCTCCTACGCCGAGGTCCTCGCCGACTACCTCGAGGACGATTGAGCTCCCGGTCCCGTCCGCCGACCGCGCTCCCTCGCGGCGCTCGTCGCCGCCTGGTCGCGTCCGGAGGCCGCTCGGTCGCTCTTTCCGGCGCCTCCGGCTCGGCGCCTCCATAGGGTCGGCGGACGGGATCCGCTCGCTCTAGCTCCGAGTGGAGTCGAGGGCGCGGGCGTGGAGGGCGCGTTCGACGGTGTCGCGCTCTTCGAGCAGCGCCCGCCGGAGCGGCGAGGGGATCTCGCTGCGGGCGAGCTCGCGATCGGTCCGTTCGAGCGTCGCCTCCTCGACCACCGGCGTGGGGTACATGCGGCCGGTGAAGGCGAGGGCGATCTCGAGCTGGCGCTCCTCCCAGACGCGATCGAGCGCGTCGAAGTAGCGCTCGACGTAGGGGCGCAGCAGGTCGGGCTGGTCGCGCTGGACGAAGCCGCCCATGAGCGCCTTCATCATCGCGTGGGAGAGGTCCGTGTCGCCGACGATGCGCTCCCACGCCTCCTCCTTCGCGGCGGGCTCGGGGCGCGCGGCTCTGGCGCCGGCGGCGCGACGCTCGCCGAGATCGGTCGGGTCGCGCTCGAGCTCGGCGTCGATCACGTCGGTGCCGACCGCGCCCGCGCCGGCGAGCGCCCCCACGATCTGCCACCGGAGCTCGGTGTCGACCTTCAGCCCGTCGAAGACGAGATCGCCGTCGAGAAGGGCGCGGACCTGGCGTAGCTGCTCCGGCGTCGTCGCCGCCGCGATCCACTGCCGGGCCCAGGCGAGCTGAAGGTCGCTGCCCGGGTCCGCGGTCTCGGTCGCCTCTCGCGCGTCCCCGGCCAGTGCGGCGCCGAGCGTCTCGGCGTTCGCCGGGTCGCCGTACAGGAGGGCCGCGGTCCGCGACCTGGCGTTGACGGTCTGGAGGACGCCGACGTCGGTCTCCGCGCCGACGTTGTTGCGTGCGAGCGCGACGAACGCGCGCGCGGGCAGCTCGGCGTCGCGCACCATGTCCCACGTCGCCCCCCACACGAGCGTGCGCGCGAGCGGGTCGTCGAGGATCGACAGATGCCCCGTCGCGGTCGCGAGCGAGCCGCCGTCGAGGCGCATCTTCAGGAAGGCCAGGTCGCCGTCGTTCACGAGCACGAGGCCGCCCGCCGGCTCGCCCACGAGCTCGGGGACCTCGGTGTGACCGCCGACGACGTCGAGCTCGACGCGCGCGCGGCGGCTCAGGAACCCGTCCCGCTGGTCGTAGACGCCGACCGCCACCCGGTGGGGGCGCAAGGTCGGCCACGCGTCGGGCGCGGTCTGGACGAGGGCGAACGAGGTGCAGGTCCCGTCCTCGCTCGTCACCTCGGGGGCGAGGGCGTTCATCCCCGCGGTCTGGAGCCACTCCTTCGCCCACGACTGGAGATCGCGGCCCGAGGTCCCCTCGAGCTCGCTGAGGAGGTCGCGCAGCTCCGCGTTGCCGTACGCGAACCGGCGGAAGTAGCGCCGGCAGCCCTCGAGGAACTCGCCCTCCCCGACCCAGGCGACGAGCTGGCGGAGGACCGAGGCGCCCTTGGCGTAGGTGATGCCGTCGAAGTTCTGCATCACGGTCTCGATGTCGGACGCGTCGGTCGAGATCGGATGCGTGGTGGGGAGCTGGTCCTGACGGCGCGCCCACGCCTTCTTCTCGTCGGCGAACGTGACCCACGCGTTCGTGAAGCGGGTCGCGCGCTCGCTCGCGAGCGTGGCCATGAAGGTGGCGAAGCTCTCGTTCAGCCAGAGGTCGTCCCACCAACGCATCGTCACGAGGTCGCCGAACCACATGTGCGCCATCTCGTGCAGGAGGGTGTTGGCGCGCGACGCCCGCTCGGCCTCGGTCACCTGCCCGCGGAAGACGTAGTGCTCGCTGAACGTCACGCAGCCCGGGTTCTCCATCGCGCCGGAGTTGAACTCCGGGACGAAGAGCTGGTCGTACTTGCCGAACGGGTACGGGTAGTCGAAGGTCTCGGCGAACCAGTCGAGCCCCCGCCTCGTCAGGTCGAACAGCTCGTCGGTGTCGAGGTGCCGGGCGAGCGAGCGGCGGCAGTACATCCCGAGTGGCACGCCACCGTGCTCGTCCTCGAACCGTGCGTAGGGACCGGCGACGACGGCGACGAGGTACGTGGCCAGGAGCGGCGTCTGCGCGAACTCCCAGCGTCCCCCGCCGCGCGTGGTCGGCACCGTGTTCGAAACCACCTCCCAGTCCTCGGGGGCGTCCACCCGGACCTCGAAGGTCGCCTTCAGATCCGGCTGGTCGAAGCACGCGAACACGCGGTGCGCGTCGAAGGGCTCGAACTGGGTGTGGAGGTAGACGGCACCGTCGGTCGGGTCGACGGAGTGGTGCATGCCGACGCCGCTCGACTGGTACTCGCAGGTGGCCTCGACGACGACCTCGTTCTGCTCCGACAGCGGCGGGAGGTGGACCCGGGTCCCGTCGAACACGTCGCTCAGCGTCCGGCCGTTCAGCTCGATGCGGTCGACGGATCGCGCGGAGAGGTCGAGGAAGGTCCCCGCCCCCGGTGCGGCCAGGAAGCGCAGGACCGTCGTCGAGCGGAACGTCTCCTGGTCCTCACCCGTCAGGTCGAGGCTGACCTCGTAGGCAGGCTCGGAGACGAGCCGCGAGCGCTCGGTCGCCTCGGCGCGGGTGAGGTTCCCGCCGGGAAGTGAAGACATCGCGGTCCGACCTCGGAGATGGGGATCGCCGCGGAGCGTAGCCATCCGAACCTGTCACACCCTCCACGTACGGTGTTCGCATGGGAAGAGGAAGCCCGGACCGAAGCCAGGTCGGAAGCCCGGACCGAAGCCAGGTCGGAAGCCAGGACCGAGAGGCCGCCGAGCAGCTCTCGTTCGCCGAGGCGTCGGAGGAGCCGGTCGGCTACCGGCTGACCGCGCGTGCGCGGCGGATCGTCGCGCCGGCGAGCATGCCCGACCTCGCCGTGGTGCCGGCACCGGCCGGCGACGAGGCCGGGGAGCTCGAC
>JBOHEE010000470.1:0-2220 GCA_050700895.1 Nitriliruptorales bacterium
AGAGCGGCGCGTCGGGGTCGAAGAGCTCCGCGGTCGACGCCGGCGTGGTCGTCGGCAGCGTCTGCTCGGGGACCTCGACCTCGGCGGGTGCCTCCGCGGAAGCACCGTTGCCGTACTGGGCATCGACTGACGCCGACCGCTCCTCGATCGTGAAGATGCCGAGCTCGGCGCGCTTCTCCGCCGGCAGGTACTCGATCGCGAGCTTGCGTGCGATGTAGTCGAGGATCGACGTGGCGAAGCGCACGTCGGGATCGTCGGTCATCCCGGCCGGCTCGAAGCGCATGTTCATGAACTTCTTCACGTACACCTCGAGCGGCACCCCGTACTGGAGGCCGAGCGAGATGCTGATCGCGAAGGCGTCCATCACCCCGCTGAGGGTCGAGCCCTGCTTGCCGAGCTTCACGAAGATCTCGCCGAGCCCGTCGCCCGGGTACTCGCCGGCGGTGAGGTAGCCCTCGGCGTCGGCGACCGTGAACGAGATCGTCTGGCTCGGCCGCTGCTTCGGCAGCTTGCGGCGGACCATGCCCGCCTGCACCTCGACCTCACCGGTCTCGCCCAGCGGCGCCGCGGCGGCCGCCTTCTTCGTGACCGACAGCGGCTGCGCGACCTTGCAGTTGTCGCGGTAGATCGCGACCGCCTTCAGGCCGAGCTTCCACGAGTCGTAGAAGAGCTGCTCGATGTCCTCGACCGTCGTCTCCTCCGGGACGTTCACCGTGTTGTGGTTCACGATGCCGTTCCCCACGAACGCGTGGGTCGAGGGCACGGAGACGTCGAAGACCTCCCGCTCACCGGCGTCCTCGATGGACGCAACTGGGCTGAAGCGGAGGTTGTCCGCAAGCACCCTCTCGAGCAAGTCCGGGAGTTCCACGCCGGGGATACTCGCGACCCGCTCGAGCGTCGTCCGGCTCACGTTCTTCGTCCGCTTGTCGGCGAGGAAGTTGAATTCGGTCCGGAGCAACACCCCGTGGGCGTTCTTCGTCCGGTACGGGATCAACGCGTACAGCTCGGCGGGCGTGACCCCCGGAACCACATCTGCCGTGCTCTGCTGTGGACGAGCGCTCAGGAAGCTCTCCGCGCGGACGCGCTTCTCCGGCTCCAGGAACCGCACGAGTCGGATCAACGACTGCGCCTGCCTGCCCGTCGCGTACACCTCGTCGTAGGTTCTGCCGTTGTCCTTGTTCAGCTTCGAGATCCGGCTGTGGACGATCCCCAGGTTCGTTAGCACGGCCTGGAGATCGTCAAGCAGCGCAGGCGAGTTGACGCAGATCGCCCACTTCGGCGAGGTCCCCATCGCAGCTGTGCAGGCGTCCAGTGCGAGCCCTTGGAGGAAGGCAACCACCATCTTCCGGGGCGACCGAAGTACAGCGTCGGGGATCCGCTTCTCGTGGGAGACACGACCACATCCCAGGTACTCGAGGAACTCGACGATCGTCTTGGACGACGCAGAGACCGCCGGACAACGCTCGGCATCACGAACGATCCGAGCTTCGACGCCGAAGACCTTCTCCCACGCTTCGGCCACGCGTTCCAGTACTCCCTCAACGGAGTCCGTGATCCGAACCGTCCAGTTCGACGGTGTCGTGTTCCCCTCCGCGACGTACGCGCCGAGGAGGAACGCGAGGTCCTCGGTCATCTCCGAGGGGATTGTCACGCTCTTCTGAGAGCCATACGCAGGCGAGGGCTCGAAGTCGTCGAACCGTGCCGGCACGGACGACCACATCTCCGAGCCGTACTTGACAGCGACCTGGTCGCGGACCTCCAGGTCGTGGAGCATCTTCCACTGGAGGCCGCCAGGGGTCGCGACCATGAGCCGGTGGTTCGGCGTGCCGACGATGCGGTGCCCCGACCTCAGGACCGCCTCTCGGACCGGGCGGACCCCACCGTAGTAGAAGGCGTCCGTCTTCTGCGTCCCGTCGATCGATGCGACCTCGAGGACGTGGTCCCGGAAGCTGTCCGGGGCCTCGTCCTCGCGGAGGCTGCCGATACGGACGAGGCCGTCGCCACTGGCGACGAGCGTCTCGCCCACGACGCACTTCGAGATCGCACCGGAGAGGAACGGCTGCGCGGCGCCCATCATCCTGATGTGGCCCCTTGGGCTGATCGCGTTGTCGCCCATCGCGCACTCGAACACCTTGAGGTGCTCGTCGCGGAAGGCGGGGGCGCCGACGATCGTCTTGTTCTCGTCGATGTACTCGACGATCGCCTCGATCTGCTCGTCGT
>JBOHEE010000471.1:0-2189 GCA_050700895.1 Nitriliruptorales bacterium
GGCCAGGGCAGTGCCGCCGAACGGCTGGGAGGTCGGCGGCGGGCCGAGCGGGCGGCCGCCCGGGCCGTCCGCGAACGTCAGCCACGGCACCGACGGCTGCCTTCCGTCGGCCGGCTTCGTGAAGTCGCAGACGCCGTCCGGGAAGGCCGCCTCGAGCCGCTCCCACTGGGCGTCGCCGAACTCGACCTCGTAGTCATCAGGGTCGAGCGGCTTCAGCGCGCAGCGGATGACGTCGTGGGACGGCGGCCCCCCGGCGCCGATCCGCGGGCGCGCGAAGTACGGGAACGCCGCCCGGCACGTCGACGTGTCCGTCACGCTAGAGCAGCTCTCTCAGCCTGTTGCGGGCGTCGGCGGCGTCGGTGGCGGCGAGGGCGACCTCGGCGGCGTGGCGGCACTCGTCGAGGGTGAGGCGGCGGAGCTGGTCCTTGACCTCGGGGATCGCCACGCGGGTCATCGACAGCTCGTCGACGCCGAGACCGGTGAGGACGACCGCGAAGGCAGAGTCGCTCGCGGCCTCGCCACAGACCCCCACCCAGGCCCCGCCGGCGTGGCCTGCCTCGATCACCGACGCGATGAGCCGCAGGACGTCGGGGTCGAGGACGTCGGCGAGGTCGGCGACGTCGGTCACGAGCCGGTCGGCGGCGAACAGGTACTGGAGGAGATCGTTCGTCCCGATCGACAGGAAGTCGGCGTGGGCGGCGAGCCGCGCCGCGGACAGCGCCGCCGACGGGACCTCGACCATCGCGCCGATCTCGACCCCGCCGAGGTCGTGGCCCTCCTCGGCGGCGACGGTCTCGACGGCGCGGCGGGCGGCGGCGAGCTCGGCCGCGCTGCTGACGAGCGGGAACATGATCGCGAGGCGGCCGGCGTCGGGGCCGGCCTCGTCCTCGGCCCGCAGCAGCGCGCGGAGCTGGTCGCGGAACAGCGGATCCCGCTGGAGGCTGAGGCGGATCCCGCGCACGCCGAGGGCCGGGTTCGGCTCCGGGTCGCGGACGACGAACGGCAGCGGCTTGTCCGCGCCGACGTCGAGCGTCCGGAACACCACACGGTGGCCGGGGAAGGCGGCGAGGACCTCGCGGTAGAAGCCGGCCTGCTCGTCGACGGTCGGGGCGGTCGAGCGGTCGAGGAACATGAACTCGGTGCGGACGAGGCCGCTGCCCTCGGCGCCGGCCTCGAGCGCGGCCTTGACGTCGTCGCGGCTGCCGATGTTCGCGGCGACCTCGACGTGGTGACCGTCGGCGGTCGCCCCTGGCTGGGACCGCAGCACCTCGAGCTCCTCGCGACGGCGCTGCTCGCGTTCCAGACGCTCGAGGAACCCCGTCCTCTCGTCGCCATCGGGCGAGACGAGCACGTCCCCGGTCCGCCCGTCGACCGCCACCTCGGCGCCGTCCGCGACCGCCTCGAGGAGGCCGCCGACGCCGACGACGCCGGGGATGCCGATGGAGCGGGCGAGGATCGCCGCGTGGCTCGTCGGCGACCCGGTGGCGGTGACGACCGCCGCGATGAGCTCGCGGGGCAGGCTCGCGGTCTGCGACGGGGTGAGCTCGTGCGCGACGATGACCGACCGCTCGGCGGGTGGCTCGATGTCGGCCGCCTCGCCGCGGAGGATCGCGACGACGCGGTCGCGCACGTCGTCGAGGTCGGCCGCGCGTGCGGCCAGGTACTCCGACGCCGCGCCCTCGAGCAGCTCCCGGAACGCCCCGAACGCGGCGGTCACCGCGTCCTCGGCGCTCGTCCCGGCTGCGATGCGCTCGTTCGCCCGGGCGACGAGCTCGGGGTCCGCGGCGAACTCGGCGTGCGCCTCGAAGATCTCGGCCTCGTCCTCGCCGACCCCGACGGCGACCTCCTCGGCGAGCGTCCGGAGCTGGGTTTCGGCCTCCTTCAGGGCGGACGCGAGGCGTGCCTGCTCCTCCTCCGGCGTGCCCGTCGGGCGGGCGACGCTGGTCGCGGTCGCGCGCGAGCGGATGACGAAGGCCGGGGCGAGGGCGGCGCCGGGCGCCGCCGCTCGCCCCGTGAGCCGGACGGTCATGCCGGCTCAGGTCCCTCGCCGAGTCCGGAGGCGACGAGCGCGACGAGCCCGTCCAGCGTCGCCTCGGCGTCCTCGCCGTCGGTGCGGATCGTGATCTCGTCGCCCTCGTGGCAGTCGAGGGTGAGGACCGACAGCACCGACTTCGCGTTCACCTCGCGCC
>JBOHEE010000472.1:0-1575 GCA_050700895.1 Nitriliruptorales bacterium
CTTCGCGGTGATGAAGTGCCCTAATTCGTGAATGACGACGAGGATGACGAGGATGATGAAGAACGGAATAATCGCCTGCAAGAATGCCATTACTGTTTGCTCGCAATCCAAGTTCGAGCGCGGCGTCGCGCCCACCCCTCTGCGGTGAGCACCGCCTCCAGCTCAGAGTCAGCGGACGGTTCGTGTCCGCCCAACGCATCTTCAACGACACCGGCCATGTCCAGGAAGCCGATCGCGCCGGCAAGAAAGCTCTCGACGGCCACTTCGCCGGCGCCGACCAGCACCGCCGGATACGTGCCACCTCGCCGCCCCGCCTCCATCGCCAGTCCCAGACACGGGAAACGGCCGAAGTCCGGCGGTCCAAAGTGCAGCGCGCCGATCCGGCCCAGGTCCAGACGTGGTGTCTGCGCGCTCGGCAGCCGTTCCGGATAGCTGAGCGCGCAGAGGATCGGCAGCCGCATGTCCGGCTCGCCGAGTTGCGCCTTCACCGAGCCATCCCGGAACTCTACCAGCGAGTGGACAATGCTCTCGCGGTGCATCAGCACGTCGATCCGCTCCAGCGGCACGTCAAACAGCCAGCGCGCCTCGATCGTCTCCAGCCCCTTGTTCATCAAGGTTGCGGAATCGACCGTGATCTTGCGACCCATTGTCCAGGTCGGATGGTGCAACGCCTGCTCCGGCGTCACGCGCGCCAGGTCCTCCACCGGCAGGTCGCGGAAGGCGCCGCCGGAGGCCGTGAGGATCAGCCGCTCGATACTGCCCGGCTGCTCTCCCCACAGGCACTGCCAGATCGCCGAGTGCTCGCTGTCCGCCGGCCGCAACGAGCCGCCGCCGGCCCGCGCCGCGTCGGTGATCACCTGCCCGGCCATCACCAGCACTTCCTTGTTGGCCAGCGCGACAGCCTTGCCCAACCGGAGCGCGGTCAGCGTTGCGGCCAGGCCGGCCGTGCCCACCGTTCCGGCAACCAGCAGCTCCACGGCCGGATGCGCGGCGATCTCCTCCATGGGTACGATCTGCACACCGGGCCAGTTTGGCAGCGCGGATGCCGGCGCTTCGCACCAGACGAGCGCCGGTTGAAAGCGCTGCACCTGCTCGTCCAGCAGGCGCACGTTCCGCCCGGCGGTGAGGGCGACGACGCGGAAGCGTTCGGGGAACTGGGCGATCACCTCCAACGCGCGCGTGCCGACCGAGCCGGTCGACCCCAGCACGGCCACACCGGTAGGGCCGGCTTCCCGGCAGGCGGGCGAAGGTGATGCGTCCATATCTTGAGCCTATCACGCGCGAAAGTGGGCAATCCACCGTGCATCAATCATGCGACGGGCGATCGCGTTTGCGAAACCGACGACCAAGAGACTGCACGATCGCCCGCGTTGGGGCGAGCGCCGGTGAGCAGCACCAGACGAGGCGGGCCAGGTGGCGGAGAAACAGGATCCCCTGCGGCAGGTCCGCTTTGCTCAGTCCGTGGCGGCGCGGCCGAAACCGATACGGCACCTCGCGAACGACCCGCCAGCGGCACCGGATCAGCACCTCCAGCAGCACCTTGTACCCCAGCGGACGCAGGCAGACACCTTGCAC
>JBOHEE010000473.1:0-5481 GCA_050700895.1 Nitriliruptorales bacterium
GGGATGCGGACGCGGATCTGGCGCGGCTTGACCTCGCGGCCGCTGCCGCCGCAGCTCGGGCACGGGTCGTCGATGATCTGGCCGCGGCCGGAGCACTGCGGGCAGGGCTGCGCGATCGAGAACATGCCCTGGTCCACCGCGACCTGCCCCGCGCCGCGGCACTGCGGGCAGGTCCGCGGCCTCGACCCCGGGCGTGCCCCGGTCCCGGCGCAGGTCTCGCAGGGCCCGTCGCCGGTGACCCGGAGGGTCGTGGTCACCCCCTGGAGCGCGTCCTCGAACGAGAGCGTCAGGTCGGCCTCGAGGTCCGCGCCCTTCCGCTGCCGGCGGGCGCCGCCGAACCCGCCCCCGAAGAGGCCGGACAGGAGGTCGGAGAGGTCGCCCTCGAACGCGAAGCCGCCGGCCCCGCCGGGACCGCCAGGACCACCGAAGCCGCCGCCGGCGAAGGCGCCGGACGCGGCGAGCCGGCGGATCTCGTCGTACTCGCGCCGCTTCTCCTCGTCGCGCAGCACGGCGTACGCCTCGCTCACCGCCTTGAAGCGCTCCTCGGCGTTCGAGTCGTCGGGGTTCGCGTCGGGGTGGAGCTGCCGCGAGAGGCGCCGGTAGGCCTTCTTGATGTCCTCGTGGGACGCGTCCCTGGATACCCCGAGTACCTCGTAGAAGTCCTTCTCGAGCCAGTCACGCTGCGGCGGCATGGGAGGTCCCTCTCACCTGGCGACCTTGACCATCGCCGCGCGGATGACCCGTTCACCGACCGCGTAGCCGGGGCGGAGCACCTCCACCACGATCGGCTCCTCCTGCTCGCCTTCCGCCTCGACCTGTTGGACCGCGTCGTGCAGCTCCGGATCGAAGGGCACGCCCTCCTGGCCGATCCTCTCCAGGCCGAACGAGCGGAGCGCGTCGATGAGCTTGCCGTAGACCATCTCGACCCCCTTGCGCACGCGCTCGGGGTCCGCGGCCGCCTCGGCGGCGACGATTGCGAGCTCGAAGTCGTCGACCACGTCGAGGAGCTTCCCGAGGACCTCGGCCGCACCGGCCTCGCGGCGCGTCGCGCCCTCGCGCATGGCGCGCTTGCGGTAGTTCTGGAACTCGGCCTGGGTGCGCTGGAGCGCCTCGAGGTACTCGTCCCGCTTCGCCTCCGCTTCGGAGAGTGCGGCCGCGAGATCCTCGCGCGGTCGCGGGTCGTCCGACGGCTCCCCGGTCTCCTCGCGATCCTGCGCCGTCCCCTCCGGGGCCCCCGCCTCGGGCTCGGACGTCTCCTCGCGTCTCTGGTCCTCCTGGCTCATGCTGCTCGTCCCTCTCGTCGGGCGTCTCGTCGGGAGCCGGTTGGGGCCGGAAGCCTCCGACACGGTCAGCTCGCGGCTTCCTGGTCGTCACCCTCGTCGACGACTTCGGCGTCGACGACGTCCTCGGGGCCGCCCTCGGCACCGCCCGTCGCGCCGGCCTCCCGGCCAGCCTCGGCGCCGCCGGCCTGGTAGATCGCCTGCCCGATCTCGCTCGACAGCGAGGCGAGCGCCTCGGTGTTCGCGCGGATCTCGCTCAGGTCGTCGCCCTTCAGCGCCTCGCGGAGGTCGCCCACGGCCGACTCGGCGTTCGCCTTCAGCTCCGACGACAGCTTGTCGCTGTGCTCCTGCAGGAGCTTCTCGGTCTGGTAGAGGAGCTGGTCGCCCTGGTTGCGGGTCTCGGCTGCCTCGCGGCGCCGGCGGTCCTCCTCCGCGTGGGCCTCGGCGTCCTTGATCATCTGCTCGACGTCGTCCTTCGGGAGCGCCGACCCGCCGGTGACGGTCATCGACTGCTCCTTCTTGGTGCCGAGGTCCTTCGCCGAGACGTGGACGATCCCGTTCGCGTCGATGTCGAAGGTCACCTCGATCTGCGGCACGCCGCGCGACGCCGGGGGAATGTCGGTGAGCATGAACCTGCCGAGCGAGCGGTTGTCGCCGGCCATCTGGCGCTCGCCCTGGAGGACGTTGATCTCCACCGACGGCTGGTTGTCGTCGGCGGTCGTGAAGACCTCCGAGCGCTTCGTCGGGATGGTCGTGTTGCGCTCGATCAGCCGCGTCATGACCGCGCCCTTCGTCTCGATCCCGAGCGAGAGCGGCGTCACGTCGAGAAGGAGGACGTCCTTCACCTCGCCCTTCAGCACGCCGGCCTGGAGCGCGGCGCCGACGGCGACGACCTCGTCGGGGTTCACGCCCTGGTGGGGGTCCTTGCCGCCGGTCAGTTCCTTCACGAGATCCTTCACCGCGGGCATCCGAGTGGAGCCGCCGACGAGGATGACGTGGTCGATCTCGTCGAGCGGGACACCCGCGTCCTTGATCGCCTGCTCGAACGGCCCGCGGACGCGCTCGAGGAGGTCCGCCGTCAGCTCGTTGAACCTCGCGCGCGACAGCGTCTGCTCAAGGTGGAGCGGGCCCGCGTCGGTGGCGGTGATGAAGGGGAGGTTGATGGTGGTCTCGGTGACCTGCGACAGGTCGATCTTGGCCTTCTCGGCCGCCTCCTTCAGGCGCTGGAGCGCCATGCGATCCTGGCCGAGGTCGACCCGGTGGCTGTCCTTGAAGGTCTTCACGAGCCAGTCGATGACCGCCTGGTCCCAGTCGTCGCCGCCGAGGTGGCTGTCGCCGTGGGTCGCCTTCACGTCGAAGACGCCCTCGGCCATCTCGAGGATCGACACGTCGTAGGTGCCGCCGCCGAGGTCGAAGACGAGGATCGTCTGCTCCTCGTCCTTCTCGAGGCCGTACGCCAGCGAGGCTGCGGTCGGCTCGGCGACCAGCCGCAGGACCTCGAGCCCGGCGATCTGGCCGGCCTCCTTCGTGGCCTGTCGCTGCGCGTCGTCGAAGTAGGCCGGCACGGTGATGACCGCCTGGGTGACCTCGTCGCCGAGGTAGGACTCGGCGTCGCGCTTCAGCTTCATGAGGATCCGCGCCGAGATCTCCTGCGCGGTGTAGGACTTGCCGTCGATGTCCATGTCCCAGTCCGTGCCCATCTCGCGCTTCACGGACCGGACCGTGCGGTCGGGGTTCGTGATCGCCTGACGCTTCGCGACCTCGCCGACGAGCACCTCGCCCGCCTTCGAGAACGCGACCACGGACGGGGTCGTCCGCGACCCTTCCGCGTTCGGGATGACGGTCGGTTCGCCGCCCTCGAGGACCGAGACGACCGAGTTCGTCGTCCCGAGATCGATCCCAACAGCCTTCGGCATCGCCCGCTCCTTCTTCTGATGGTGTGTGACGAGGCAGTCGGAGCCAGTCTAACTCTGAGCCTCTAGCTGTCAACTTCCATACGTCTTATGGGCGCATGTCGGTCGGTGGCCGGACGGTCCGGCACATGGTGCTCACGCTGCGGAGTCCTGGTAGCCTTGTACTAGTCACCACCGACGGTCTGGTCACGCTGCGTAGAGTTCCCTCGGACGCAGCAGCCTCTCGCGCGGTCCAGGACCGCGCGCTACGTCCCACCGAAGGGGGAAGACATGCCGAAGTCCGACTACCAGCAGCTCCTCGGCCGGCGCCTGCGTGCGATCCGCCAGCAGCAGGACCTCACGCTCCAGCAGGTCGAGGAGAAGAGCGGCGGCACGTGGAAGGCGGTCGTGATCGGTGCCTACGAGCGCGGGGACCGGGCCATCTCGGCGGCCAAGCTCGCCGCCCTCGCGGACTTCTACAGCGTGCCCGTCGGTGAGCTGCTCCCCGAGCCGCCGAACGCGGTCATGCCGGCCGCGCCCGACGTCGGCGAGGAGCACACGGTGGTGCTCGACCTCACCCGCCTCGCGGAGGAGGAGAGTCCCGCCCTGCGTCCGATCAGCCGCTACGCGACGACGATCCAGCAGCAGCGCGGCGACTACAACGGCCGCATGCTGACGCTGCGCAGCGAGGACGTGCGCACCCTGTCGGTGGTCCTCGGGGTCTCCACCGACGAGTTCATCGACCGCCTCACCCGCGAGGGCGTGGTCGTCGCCGGCAACGGCTCCAGATAGTCGGGGGACTACGTCTCGCGCAGCACTCGAGAGACTTGTGCGGCTGCGCTCGACTTCTTGAGTCCCCGAACCCCCTTCTAGTCATCTGACCTGCCGAGCGGGAGCATTCCGCGCCGGAGGACCTCTGAGACGTCGAGGACCTCGACGCGGCCCTCGTCGAGCTGCTCGTCCTGGACCTTCTGCGCGACCGCGTCCTCGAGCATCGTCATGCAGAACGGGCAGGCGGTCGAGATGAGGTCCGGCTCGGTGCCGAGCGCCTCCTCGATGCGCTCGATGTTCACCCGCTTGCCGATGTCCTCCTCCATCCACATCCTCGCGCCGCCCGCACCGCAGCAGAACCCGTTCGAGCGGCAGCGGTGCATCTCGACCGGCTCGATGCCGGGGACCGCGTCGACGACCCGGCGGGGCGCGCCGTAGACCTCGTTGTGACGGCCGAGGAAGCACGGGTCGTGGTAGGTGACGCGGGCCTCGACCGAGTTCGTCACGACCAGCCTGCCGTCGTCGACGAGACGCGAGAGCAGCTCCGAGTGGTGGATGACCTCGAAGTGCCCGTCGAAGTCGGGGTACTCGTTCTTGATCGTGTTGAAGCAGTGCGGGCACCAGGCGACGACCTTCGTGACCCCCATCGAGTTCAGCGTCCCGACGTTCTGCTGCGCCATCATCTGGAACAGGTACTCCATGCCGAGGCGGCGCGCCGGGTCGCCGGTGCACACCTCGTCCGAGCCGAGGACGGCGTAGCTCACCCCCGCCTGGTTCAGGAGCTCGGCGATGTTGCGCGTGATGCGCTTCGCCCGGTCGTCGGTCGCGCCTGCGCAGCCGACCCAGAAGAGGTACTCGACGTCGTCGGGGAAGGGCTGGCCGGGGCTCACCCTCCGCGGCGGTGAGGTCATCTCGCCCATCCAGTCCTCGCGCTGCTGCGCCCCCATGCCCCACGGGTTGCCTGAGTTCTCGATGTTGCGCAGCATCGCCCCCGCCTCCTGCGGGAACGACGACTCCATCATCGCCTTGTAGCGGCGCATCCCGCCGATCATGTCGACGTGGCCGATGTCGACCGGGCACTCCTCGACGCAGGCGCCGCACATCGTGCACGACCAGAGGACGTCGAAGTCGATGACCGCCCCGTCCTCGCCGGGCTCGTCGCCGACGAGCTTCATCGTGGCGACGGCGCCCGCCTCCTCCTCGGTCACCTTGCCGCGCAACAGCGGGCTCTTGTCCCAGAGGTGGTCGCGGAGGTCCATCACGAGGAGCTTGGGGTTCAGCGGTTTGCCGGTGTTCCACGCCGGGCACTGCGACTGGCAGCGGCCGCACTCGGTGCAGGTGGCGAAGTCCAGGTAGCCCTTCCAGGTGAAGTCCTCGACCTTGCCGCGGCCGAAGACGTCGTCCTCGCCGGGATCCTCGAAGTCGATCGGCTTGCCGTTCGACTCCATCGGCAGCAGCGGCCCGAGGCCGTCCGGCAGCCGCTTGGCGGAGACGTTCAGCGGCGCGAGCCCGATGTGCAGGTGCTTGGAGTGCAACAC
>JBOHEE010000474.1:0-1891 GCA_050700895.1 Nitriliruptorales bacterium
CCCGTCGCATGCGGCGGCAGATCCGCAGGGTCGGCCGCCGCGGCGCAGCGATGAGCCTGTCCATGTGAAAGACCCGCCGCCGGCGACGGCGAATCCACGGGGTCCGACCAGAGGCAGAAGCCCGACCCTTCGCGTCTCCACTGCATCCGGCGGCCCCCGGGGGTTCCGTCGCCGCACGGAATCGGCCCGTCACGGCGGGGGTGCCCGTACTAGCGTCGGTTCCGGGTCCGTGTGTCTCGGACCCCGAGGAGGGACGTCATGGCGGAGCAGACCAAGTTCACCCTGCCGGAGAGCGAGATCCCCAGGCGCTGGTACAACGTCATCCCCGACCTGCCCGAGCCGCCGCCGCCGGTCCTCCACCCGGGGACCCAGCAGCCGGTCGGCCCTGACGATCTCGCGCCCCTCTTCCCGATGGCGCTCATCATGCAGGAGGTCTCGACCGAGAGCTACATCGACATCCCCGAGCCGATCCTCGACGTCTACCGGCTCTGGCGGCCGACCCCGCTGATCCGGGCACGCCGCCTCGAGAAGGCGCTCGACACCCCGGCGCGCATCTACTTCAAGTACGAGGGCGTCAGCCCGCCCGGCTCGCACAAGCCGAACACCGCCGTCGCCCAGGCCTACTACAACGCCCAGGAGGGCGTCCGCAAGCTCGTCACCGAGACCGGGGCGGGCCAGTGGGGGAGCGCGCTCGCCTTCGCCACGAGCCAGTTCGGCCTCGAGTGCGAGGTCTTCATGGTGAGGGTGAGCTTCGAGCAGAAGCCCTACCGCAAGGCGCTCATGACCACCTGGGGGGCGACCGTCCACTCGAGTCCGTCGGACCTCACCGAGGCCGGCAAGAGGATCCGCACCGAGCACCCGGACTCGAGCGGGAGCCTCGGCATCGCCATCAGCGAGGCGGTCGAGATCGCTGCCGGCGACCCGGACACGAAGTACTCGCTCGGCAGCGTCCTCAACCACGTCCTGCTCCACCAGACGGTCGTGGGGGAGGAGGCGCTCGCCCAGCTCCGCGAGGCCGGGGAGGACGCCCCGGACGTCGTCATCGGGTGCACCGGCGGCGGGTCGAACTTCGCCGGGCTGTTCCTGCCGTTCCTGCGCGAGAAGCTCGCGGGGCGGATGGATCCGCATATCCGTGCGGTCGAGCCGGCGTCCTGCCCGTCGTTCACGAAGGGCGAGTACCGCTACGACTTCGGCGACACGATCGGGATGACCCCGCTGGTGCGCATGCACACGCTCGGCCACGACTTCGTGCCCGACCCGATCCACGCCGGTGGCCTCCGCTACCACGGCATGGCGCCGCTGCTGAGCCACCTCTACGAGCTCGGGCTCATGGACGCGGTCGCGCTCGGCCAGCTCGAGTGCTTCGAGCGTGCGGTGTCCTTCGCCGGGGCCGAGGGGATCGTGCCCGGTCCGGAGCCGACGCACGCGGTCGCCGAGGCGATCCGCGAGGCCGAGCGCTGCCGCGAGAGCGGGGAGGAGAAGGTGATCCTCTTCAACCTCTCCGGCCACGGCCACTTCGACATGCAGGCCTACACGGACTACTTCGACGGGAAGCTGGAGGACCGGCCGTACCCGGAGGAGCGTGTGCGCGAGGCGATGGAGCGCGTCCCGGTCGTGGGCTGAGACGGCAGCCTGACATCGAGGTCAGGCGAGAGGCCGGGATCCCGGCCTGAGGCATGACGTCGACCGGCCGTCAGCCGGCGCGGGGGGATGAGCGCGCCGGGGACGACGACGAGCCCCGCTCTCAGCCGTCGTCATCGTCGCCGTCACCGGTCGTAGCCGAGCGGCCCTCGTCGTCGTCGTCCCCGGCGTCCAGCACTGTCCGGTCGTCGTCATCGTCGTCGTCCAGCACTGTCCGGTCGCCGTCGTCGTCCCCGGCGCTGTCCAGCAC
>JBOHEE010000475.1:0-2972 GCA_050700895.1 Nitriliruptorales bacterium
TTCGAGGACCTCGGACGCGGTGAGCAACGTGTGGCGGTCGGAACCGATCAGTCGGCAAGTGTTCGCGAGCCACAGGTCCAGCGTCATGCCCTCGACCTTCTCGCACACCCCCGACCGCAGCAGCGGAGCAGCCATCAGCACCGCTTCGGCGATGGTCCGCTCGGTCTGTTGGACCAGCCCGGTGAAGCGGGCCAGGGCCTGCGCGGCCTCGTCCAGGCTCATCGTTGCCTCGGGCGCAGCCGGCGGCGGCGGCGCCTCCTCGTCGACGGCGACTTTCCGCGGCCGGTCCTCGCGAGGCTGGTCCTGGCAGGTCACGGTCTGTGTCTCGACCATCGTCTCGACCGTCGTCTCGGCCATCCTGTTTTCCGAACGTCTGTTCGACTAGAGAGATCATGCCATGCCCCTGTGACATGTCAACGTCGGATCGGACCAGGGTGTGGAAACACCTGACGAGCGGAACGCCACGCCGGTGACGACTACGCGATGAGGCGCTGGACGAGGTCGTCGAGGAGGAACCAGCCGTCGTCGGAGGCCTGGAATCGGCCGCAGCTCAGCTCGAGGAGCCCGACGTCGGCGGCGGCCTGGACCTGTGCCTCGCCGAGGGGTGGGACGTCGTGCGGGTGGAGGCCGTCGCGGAGACGGAGCCCCAGCAGAAGCCGCTCCTCGGCGCGCTCCGCCGTCGTGAGGGTCTCAGAACCGGCGACCGGCCCGACCAGCTCGTCCGGATCGGAGGCGGGAGCCTCGGCGAGCTCGAGCCAACGCTCGATCGATCGGTGGTTCCACCAGCGGCGGCCGTCGAGGTGGCCGTGGGCGCCGACGCCGAGCCCGAGATAGTCCCCGTGCCGCCAGTAGAGGACGTTGTGGCGGGACCGGCGCGAGGCACCCCGCGCCCAGTTGGACAGCTCGTACTGCTCGCAGCCTGCGGCCCCGAGGATCGAGCGGGCCGCCTCGAAGCGCTCGCGCTGGACGTCAGGGTCGGGGGCCGGCAGACGGCCGTCCGCCACGTCCCGCCCGAGGGCAGTGTTGTCATGGACGGTGAGGGCGTAGGCGGAGACGTGGTCGACGTCGAGGGCGACCACCTGCTGGAGCGACCGCTCCCAGTCCCCCGCGGTCTCGCCGGGGGTGCCGTAGATGAGGTCGAGGTTGAGGTTGCCGACGCCGGCGGCACGGGCCGCCGCGACCGCCCCCGGCACCGTGTCCGGATCATGCCGGCGCTCGAGCGTCGCGAGCACGTGGCTCGCGAAGGACTGCGCCCCGAGGCTCATCCGGTTCACCCCGATGTCGACGAGCGCCTCGACGTAGGCGGTGTCGACGGTCTCCGGGTTCGCCTCGACCGTGATCTCGGCACCGGACGGCACGCCGAACCGCTCGCGCACGAGCGCGACGATCCCCGCGAGATCGTCCGCGGGGAGGAGCGTCGGCGTCCCACCACCGACGAAGATCGACGTGACCGTCGGCCACTCGCGGCCGTCGGCCCAGCGGTCGATCTCGGTCCGCAGTGCGGCGACGTAGCGGCCCATGAGGTGGGCGTGGCGGTCCGAGGTGGCGAAGTCGCAGTAGCCGCAGCGGTGGGCGCAGAACGGGACGTGGAGGTAGACGCCGAAGCCCGCCCGCGCACCCGACTCGACCGGGTTCACGAGCCATCGGTCCGGCCGCGCCGCCGAAACGCCGCGGGCACCTCTGAGGTCGGTCAACGCCGTGCTCATCGGACCGGCGCCTCCTCGCCCGAGGAGCCGACGCGGAGGGCGGCGGCGAAGGCCTCCTGCGGGATCTCGACCGACCCCAGCATCTTCATGCGCTTCTTGCCCTCCTTCTGCCGCTCGAGGAGCTTGCGCTTCCGCGTGACGTCGCCCCCGTAGCACTTGGCGAGGACGTCCTTGCGCTTCGCCTTGATGGTCTCGCGCGAGATGACCTTGTTGCCGATCGCGGCCTGGACGGGCACGTCGAAGAGCTGGCGCGGGATGAGCTCCTTGAGCTTCGCGACCATCGCCTTGCCGAACTCGTACGACCGGTCGCGATGGACGATGTTGCTGAAGGCGTCGACCGGCTCGCCGTTGACGAGCACGTCGACCTTCACGAGGTCGGCGTCGGCGAAACCGTCGCGCTCGTAGTCGAGCGAGGCGAAGCCGCGGGTCTTGGACTTCAGCGCGTCGAAGAAGTCGGTGATGATCTCCGCGAGCGGGAGTCGGTAGCGCAACTCGACCCGCTCCTCGGAGAGGTAGTCCATTGCGAGCATCGTCCCGCGGCGCGACTCGCAGAGCTGCATGACCGCGCCGACGTACTCGCTCGGGGTGAGGAGCATCGCCCGCACCATCGGCTCCCCGATGCGGAGGATCCGGTTCGGGGGCGGCAGGTCCTGCGGGTTGCTGACCTCGACCGTCTCCTCCTCGGCGGCGCCGGTCGCCTTCGGGTCGAGCGTGACCCGGTAGCGGACGCTCGCCGCGGTCGCCACGAGCGGGATGTCGTACTCGCGCTCGAGCCGCTCCATGACGATCTCGAGGTGAAGGAGCCCGAGGAACCCGCAGCGGAACCCGAACCCGAGCGCCGTCGACGTCTCGGGCTCGTACACGAACGAGGAGTCGTTCAGCCGCAGACGGTCGAGCGCGTCGCGCAGGAGCGGGAACTCGTCGGAGTCGACCGGGTAGAGGCCGCTGAAGACCATCGGCAGCGGCTCGCGGTAGCCGGGCAACGCGACGCTCGCGGTGCGGCGCTTGTCCGCGAGCGTGATCGTGTCGCCGATCTTCGCCTCGCTGACCTCCTTGATGGAGGCATGGAGGTAGCCGACCTCGCCGGGTCCGAGCTCCTCGACCGGGGCCGGCTCAGGCGAGATGACGCCTATCTCGTGGATCTCCGATTGGAAGCCGGTCGCCATGAGCCGGATCGGGTCGCCCTTGCGGAGGCGGCCCTCCATGACGCGGAAGTAGACGACGACGCCCACGTAGGGGTCGTAGATCGAGTCGAAGACCAGCGCC
>JBOHEE010000476.1:0-1622 GCA_050700895.1 Nitriliruptorales bacterium
TACACTCCGCGCGCCGCAAAAGCAAGCACCCGCGACCACAAACCTGCAGGTCAACCCCGCGAACGCCGGCCCATCAGCCGATCAGCCAGCCTGAGCCAGACCGGATACCCCGGAAACTCGGGCTAGAACGGCCAGGGGATGCCCGGGGCGAGGCGGACGTCGAGCCACGAGCGATGGCGACACGTCGGACAGCGCGCCCAGAGCCGCCGGCGGATCGGGTCGGCGACCCACGGCAGGCGGACGAGGACCCGCTTCACCTCGCGGCCGCTCAGCCCGCGCTCCGAACCGCATCGGTGGCAGCTCATGTGGACGAGCGGGGTCGGGTAGGCCTCGAAGTCCACCGAGTACAGCGCTCGCTTGCCGGTGAGGTCGTCACGGCGCGGTCGCAGCGGGTCGGGACGCGCGACCCGATCGAGCCCCCGGCTCCGGGGCTGGTCGCGTCCGACGACCGCGAGGTCGAGGGCGGCGTCGTCAGTCATCGTCGTCGAGGGAGATCGGCCGCGACACGGGCGGGGCGCCGACGGGGACCGGCGTGCGCGCCTCGTTGCCGAGGACCTCGTGTCGCTGCTCCTGGTTCCAGCCGGCCGCCGCGAGGAGGTTCTCGTCGACCGTGAGCCCGAGGAGCTCCCGAGCGATGACGCGGTAGGCGGCAGCACCCGGCACCCCTGCCGCGTGCTCGAGGATCGTCCGTCCCTCCGCCGGCGCCTCCGCGAAACGGATCGACTTGCGCACCGGCGGCCCGACGAGCGGCAGCTCGTAGCGGCCCCGGACGTCGCGCAGGACCTCCTTCGAATGGTTCGTGCGGGGGTCGAACAGCGTCGCGACGACACCGCGGATCGTGAGCCCGCGGTTCGTCAGCCGGCGGACGTCCTGGATCGTTTCGAGCAGCTGTGAGACCCCGCGGTGGGCGAGCGTCTCGCACTGGACCGGGATGAGCACCTCGTCAGCGGCGGTGAGACCGTTGATCGTCAGCACGCCGAGCGACGGTGGGCAGTCCACGATCACGTAGTCGTAGCTGTCGAGGAGGTCGGCGAGCTCGCCACGGAGGAGGTACTCGCGCCCCGTCCGCGAGAGCAGCGTCACCTCCGCGCCCGCGAGATCGATGTTCGCCGGGACGACGTCTCCCACCCGGTTCTGCAGGATCGTCTTCACCATCGGCGCGCGACCGACGACGACGTCGTGGAGTGACGGCTCGATGACGTCGGGGTCGTAGCCGAGCGAGAACGTGAGACAGGCCTGCGGATCGAGGTCCACGAGCAGGACCGCGAGGTCGAGCTCCGCCATCGCCGCCGCGAGTGACATCGCTGTCGTCGTCTTCGCGACGCCGCCCTTCTGGTTCGCGACGGCGCAGACGGTCGCGGTCATCCGACTCCCCCGGTCCTGACGGCGGCAGACTACCGGCGGTCCGAACCGCCCCGATCCCCCATGGTGAGAAGAGTGTTCAGATCGTCCGCCGGACCACGCGAGGCGCCCTGCGACGGATGATCAGATCTCGAGCAGTCCGAGCTTCGCCGCCTCGGCGACGGCGCCGGCGCGGTTGCGGACCCCGAGCTTGTCGTAGAGCTCCTGGGCGTAGGCCTTCACCGTCCGCTCGGTCACCCCGAGCTGTTCGCCGATCTCGG
>JBOHEE010000477.1:0-12613 GCA_050700895.1 Nitriliruptorales bacterium
GTGGCGAAGGTCGGCGGCATCGAGCACGGCTGGCGGTCAGGTCAGGGGATCGCGGTGCGGCGCGCCGGCGGCGTCACCGTCGGGGCGATCGTCGCGAACAACGCGGTCGGGGAGGTGATCGCCGACGACGGGTCGTGGCTCGCCCGCTCGCGCGCCCCTGACGACGTCGTCCGCTACCCCGAGTCGTGGCGGGCCTTCGCCGGGGCCCGCGACGAGCACGGGCGGCTCGTCGAGCCGGCGGCCGGGCCGACCGAGGCGACCGTCATCGGCTGCATCGTCACCGACGCGATCCTCACGAAGACGGAGGCGGTCCGGGTGGCGGACATCGCGCACGGCGGCACGATGCGGGCGGTGCGCCCCGCCCACACGTCGATGGACGGCGACGCCCTCTTCTGCCTCGCGGCGCAGCGCGTGGAGAGCCACGTCGACCTCGTGGCGCACCTCGCGACCGAGGCGGTCGCAGAGGCGGCTCGCCGCGGACCGCTCGCCGCCACCGGCCGCGAGGGCCTTCCCGGCCTCGCCGACCTCCCCGCCTAGCACCGTCGTGTGAGCACCTGGTTCCACCCCTCGGAACCGGTTGCTCACGCAACGGTTGGCGCGGGGCTCCTGGCCCGCCGGCGGGGGTCGTGTCGCCTAGTAGGATCGCCCGGTCGACGCCCCCGAACGCGGTCGGAGGCCATCCCCTTGACCGGCGCCACGCTCCGTCCCTGGAACGACCTCGCCTCCGCGGCGGCCGTGTGCACGCGGTGCGCCCTCCACGAGACGCGCAGCCGGGCCGTGTTCGGCGACGGCGATCCCGACGCCGACCTCGTCTTCGTCGGCGACGCCCCGGGGCGGCACGAGGAGCTCACCGGCAAGCCCTTCGAGGGTGCCGCCGGCAACCTCCTCGACAACCTTCTGCTCGAGAACGACCTGGCACGCCGCGACGTGTACGTCCTGAACCTCGTGAAGTGCCGTCCTCCCGACCATCGGGAACCGACCGACGACGAGATCGACTCCTGCTTCCCCTACCTGCGGGAGCAGCTCGCCCACGTCCAGCCTCGGGTCGTCGTCGCGCTCGGCGAGCGCGTCACGTCGCTGCTCCTCGGGCGTCACGCGCCGATCGCGAAGATCGCCGGCTATCGCATCCCGCGGGCGGGCGCGACCCTCATCCCCACCTATCACCTCGCGGACGCGCTCCGCGGCAGCCCGACCGCCATGGCCGCGTTGAAGCGGGACGTCCGAACCGCGAAGGGCGTGCTCGATGGGCGCGTCCCGCCGGCCGAGCGCGGCCTCGTCGGCGACGAGCCATCGGGTGCCGGCCGGTCGTGAGCACCGGCGACCTCGAGCCGCGCTCGCGGACGCTGGAACTCGTGACGACCGGCCCGGACGACACGCGCTCGCTCGGGGCGGCGATCGCTGCGGCGCTCCGCCCGGGCGACGTGGTCGCGCTCACCGGCGAGCTCGGGGCGGGCAAGACGTGCTTCGTCCAGGGGGCCGCGCGCGCCCTCGGGGTCGAGCGGCGCGTGACCTCGCCGACCTTCACGCTCGTTCGTGACTACGCCGGCGATGTCCCTGTCGTCCACGTCGACGTCTACCGCCTCGACCACCTCCAGGACGTCATCGAGCTCGGCGAGGAGACGCTGCTCGGGCCCGACCACGTGACCTTCATCGAGTGGGGCGACACGATCGGGGCGCTGCTCCCCTCGGACCGCCTGGAGGTCGAGTTCGTCCTCGCCGACGTTCCCGAGCGGCGGAACGTGACCCTCACGGCGTACGGGGGGTGGACGCGCCGGGTCGCCGAGCTGGCCCGGGGACTCGCGCAGTGGACCGAGGGAGAGGGCGGGGAACCGTGCTGATCCTCGGCATCGAGACCTCCACCCCGAACTCGTCGGTGTGCCTCGCGAGCAACGACGCGATCCTCGCCGCGGCGAGCATCGGCCGACGGCAGCGTCACGGCGAGTTCGTCGCCCCGGCGATCGAGTTCTGCCTCGCCCAGGCCGGCGTGGGGGTGCCCGACGTGACGGGTGTCGCGGTCGGCACCGGCCCCGGCCTCTACACCGGCCTGCGCGTCGGCCTGGCGACCGCACGCAGCTTCGCGGCGGCCCGCCGTCTCCCGGTGGTCGGCCTGTCCGGCCTCGACGTGCTCGCCTTCCAGGTCCGCCATGTCCGCCGACTCGTGTGCGCGGCCGTCGACGCGCGCCGGGGGGAGCTCTTCTGGGCCTTCTACCGCTGCATCCCCGGCGGCGTGCAGCGGGTCACCGAACTGCGGATCGGGTCGCCGCAGCGCCTCGCCGGCGAGATCGAGGGCAGCGGCGAGGAGTGCCTCGTCGTCGGCGACGGCGGTCTGCGGTACGGCGAGGTCCTCACCGGCGACGGGCACGCCCACCTCGGCGGCCTCGGAACGGCCTTCCCCGACGCCGAGCACCTCGTCGAGCTCGCGATCCCGCGCTTCGTACGCGAGGAGACGATCCGGGCCGAACAGCTCGAGCCGCTCTACCTCCGCGTGGCCGACGCGAAGATCGGCTGGGAGACCCGCGGCCGGGCCAGGGGCGGCCCGGGAGGGTGATCGCGACGCTGGCGGCGATGACCGAGGACGACCTCGAGGACGTCCTGGCGCTCGACGTCGAGGTCCACGCGCGGAGCTGGACGCGGGAGGCGTTCCTGGACGAGCTCGGCCGCGACGGCCGCGTCTACCTCGTTGCCAGGGAGGACGGCGAGCTCGCGGGTCACGGCGGGCTCGCGCTGCTCGCGGGTGAGGCGCACATCACGACGCTCGCCGTCCTTCCGTCGCATCGCCGCCGCGGCATCGGCGAGCGGCTCGTCCGTGCGCTCCTCACGGCGGCGCGCGACGGTGGCGCGACCGCCGCGACTCTCGAGGTACGGGCGTCGAACCACGGCGCCCGCGAGCTGTATCGTCGAATCGGGTTCGCTCCCGTCGGCGTGCGCTCCGGCTACTACGAGGACACGGGTGAGGACGCGCTCATCATGTGGCTGCACGATCTCCCGAGCCTCGAGGACGAAGGAACGTGAGCATGCTCGTGCTCGGGATCGAGACGTCGTGCGACGAGACCGCGATCGGGATCGTCGAGGACCGTCTCCGCGTCCGCGCGAACGTGATCGCCTCCCAGACGGAGCTGCACGCCCCCTATGGCGGGGTCGTCCCCGAGGTGGCCGCACGAGCGCATCTCGAGCTTCTCCAGCCGGCGATCGAGCGGGCGCTCGTCGAGGCGGGCGCGCGGCTCACCGACCTCGATGGTGTCTCCGTCACTGCCGGGCCGGGGCTCGTCGGGGCGCTCCTCGTCGGCGTCGCCGCGGCGAAGGGTCTCGCCCTCGCCCAGGACCTCCCGCTCGTCGGCGTGAACCACCTCCAGGCGCATGTCGTCGCCACGCAGCTCGAGTTCGGCGAGCTGGCTCCGCCGCTCGTCGCGCTCGTCGTGTCCGGCGGCCACACGAGCCTCGTCCACCTCGGCGAGGACGGCCGCTACCGCGAGATCGGTGCGACCCTCGACGACGCTGCCGGCGAGGCGTTCGACAAGATCGCCCGGTTCCTCGGGCTCGGCTTCCCCGGCGGGCCAGAGATCGACCGCCTCGCACGGAAGGGTGACGCCGCGGCGATCGCCTTCCCGCGGCCGATGTCCGGCGACGCCTCCTACGACTTCTCGTTCTCCGGCCTGAAGACCGCCGTGATCCGCTACGTCCGGGAGCTCGAGGAGCGTGGCGAGGAGCCGGACGTCGCCGACGTCGCCGCGTCGTTCCAGGAGGCCATCGTCGACGTCCAGGTCGACAAGGTTCTGCGGTCGGCCGCCGCCGAGGGGGTCGAGCAGGTGGTGATCGCCGGCGGCGTCGCCGCGAACTCGCGTCTGCGGGCACGGATGGACGGGGAGTGCCGCAGCCACGGCCTCCGCCTGCTCGCCCCGTCGCCGGTCCTGTGCACCGACAACGGCGCGATGGTCGCCGCCGCCGGCTCGAACCTTCTCGCCGCCGGCCACGTCTCGGCGCTCGACCTCGCCGTCGACCCGAGCCTCCCGCTCGTGCAGGAGCTCGCCGGATGAGGGCGGCGGCGTGATCTCGGGGCTCATGACCCGGTGGCGGCGCGTCTCGGACGGCGACGTCGACGTGGTCGTCGAACGCCTCGCGACCTGGCCCTGCGCGCCGGGCGGCGAGGTCCGGCACATGTTCGCGCTCGAGACCATCCGCGAACGGGGACCGTCTGTGGTCCGGGTCGCGAGCAACCGCGAAGGTTGGGCGGCGGCGATCGTGCTCCCGCGTCAGGTGGTCGTGCCGTGCGGCGACGCCCCGGTGATCGCCGACGCCGGCATCCCGAACCGCACGTGGCGGCTCGTGGTCGGCGATGCCGCCGCCGCGGACGCGCTCCTTCACCGGTGGGGCGCGCACGAGCCGAACCTCGTCGTCCACGCGCAGCGCTTCATGGTGGTCGATCCGGCGCAGGTGCCGCCGGCCGCGGACCTCCCGGACCCGGGCCTGCGGCGCGCCCGTCCCGCCGATGTCGACGGGCTCGCCGAGCTCGCCGTCGAGCTCCATGTCGAGGACGGCTACGGCGGCGATCCCGGCCGGGCGGGTCGGCGCGCCTACCGTCGGCGGATGGAGCGGGCCATCCAGCGCGGCTCGGTGTGGACGGTCGGCGAGGTGGGCAGCCCGCTGGTGAAGATCGAGCGTGCCGTCGACTCCGACCGCTACGGCGTCCAGCTGTCCGGCATCGTCGTCCGCGAGGAGGAGCGCCGTCACGGCCTCGGGCGGGCGGCGGTCGCGACCGCGGTCCGCGGGGCGCTGGCGGAGCGCGGCGGACCCGTGGCGCTCCACGTCCGGGCGGACAACGAGGTCGCGCTCCGTGCCTATCGCGCCGCCGGGTTCGTCGACGCAGAGGAGTGGCGCCTCGCGGTCAGGGGCTAGGACGCGGAGGAGTGGCGCCTCGCGGTCAGGGGCTAGGGACATACTTGAGTCCATGAGACTCAAGGATGGTCGGTTTCCGGGATGCTGAATCCCGTCGGTTTGACACTCGTCGGCGATGATTGCTACCTTCCGTTCTGGCACTCGATAGACGAGAGTGCCAAGTCCAGACCAACCAGGGAGCGGTCGCGCTCGGCGGCCGCTCCGAGCGGACTTCCTGAGGAGGGCATGTTGGCCACGGCAACGAAGACGAAGGTCACCCCGCTCGAGGATCGTGTGATCGTCCAGGTCAGCGAGGCGGAGGAGACGACTGCCTCCGGTCTCGTGATCCCGGACACGGCGAAGGAGAAGCCCCAGCAGGGCACCGTCATCGCCGTCGGGCCGGGCAAGCGGTCGGAGCAGACCGGCGAGCTCGTCCCGGTCGATGTCAAGGAGGGCGACACCGTCCTGTTCAGCAAGTACGGCGGGACCGAGGTGAAGGTCGACGGTGAGGACTACCTCATCCTGTCGGCCCGCGACCTCCTCGCCGTCATCGGTTCCTGACGGAAAGATCTCGACTACCAGGACACAACAGGAGGCAGAGGACACATGGCGAAGCAGCTCTCCTACTCGGAGCACGCACGCCGCCGGCTCGAGGCCGGTGTCAACAAGCTGGCCGATGCGGTGAAGGTCACGCTCGGCCCGAAGGGACGCAACGTCGTCATCGACAAGAAGTGGGGCTCCCCGACGATCACCAAGGACGGCGTCACCGTCGCCAAGGAGATCGAGCTCGAGGACGTCTACGAGAACATGGGCGCCCAGATGGCCAAGGAGGTCGCCACCAAGACCAACGACGTCGCTGGTGACGGCACGACCACGGCCACGGTGCTCGCCCAGGCGATGGTGCGCGAGGGCATGCGCAACGTCGCCGCCGGTGCCAACCCGATGCTGCTGAAGCGCGGCATGGACGAGGCCGTCGAGCGCGTCGTCGAGCACATCCTGAAGACCGCGCGCGAGATCGAGACGCAGGACGAGATCGCCCACGTCGCGTCGATCTCCGCCAACAACGACGACGAGATCGGCAAGGTCATCGCCGACTCGATGGACAAGGTCGGCAAGGACGGGGTCATCACCGTCGAGGAGAGCCAGACCTTCGGTCTCGAGCTCGAGTTCGTCGAGGGGATGCAGTTCGACAAGGGCTACATCTCCCCGTACATGGTGACCGATCCCGAGCGCATGGAGGTCGTGTTCGAGGACCCCTACGTGCTGATCGCGAACCAGAAGATCACCGCGGTCCACGACCTGCTCCCGGTCCTCGAGAAGGTCATGCAGGGCGGCCGTCCGCTCGTCGTGATCGCCGAGGACGTCGACGGCGAGGCGCTCGCGACCCTGGTGGTCAACAAGATCCGCGGGACCTTCCAGTCCGCCGCGGTGAAGGCGCCCGGCTTCGGTGAGCGCCGCAAGGCGATGCTCCAGGACATCGCCACGCTCACCGGCGGTCAGGTGATCTCCGAGGAGGTCGGCCTCAAGCTGGAGAACACGACCCTCGACCTGCTCGGTCGGGCCCGCAAGATCGTCATCGCGAAGGACGACACGACGGTCGTCGAGGGCGCCGGCTCCGAGGAGGACATCAAGGGCCGGATCAACCAGATCAAGCAGCAGATCGACTCGACCGACTCCGACTGGGACCGTGAGAAGCTCCAGGAGCGGCTCGCGAAGCTCTCCGGCGGTGTCGCGGTCGTGAAGGTCGGCGCCGCGACCGAGGTCGAGCTGAAGGAGAAGAAGCACCGCATCGAGGACGCGCTGAGCGCGGCCCGGGCGGCGGTCGAGGAGGGCATGGTCGCCGGTGGCGGCGTGTCGCTCCTCCAGGCCGAGAAGGCGCTCGACAAGCTCGAGCTCGAGGGCGACTACGCGACCGGCGCGAAGATCGTCCGGCTCGCGCTCGCGGAGCCGCTCAAGTGGATCGCGAACAACGCCGGGTTCGAAGGCTCGGTCGTGGTCGAGAAGGTCCGTGGCCTGAAGCAGGGCCAGGGCCTGAACGCCCTCACCGGCGAGTACACCGACCTCGTCAAGGACGGGATCATCGATGCTGCGAAGGTGACGCGGTCTGCGCTCCAGAACGCGTCGTCGATCGCCGGGATGCTGCTCACGACCGAGGCGCTCGTCGCCGACAAGCCGGAGCCGAAGGAGGACGCCGGCGCCGGTCACGGCCACGGCGACATGGGCGGCATGGGCGGCATGGACTTCTGAGTCTGAGGTGTTGCAACATCCCTCCCCCCACGGGACCCCGGGCCGGACGGTCCGGGGTCCCGCTCTTTCGGGCCTCCCGGCATGAATGTGGGTCGGCGGGGGTGCTGATCGGGGCGTGAGGGCTGCCTGCGGGCGGGTGACTCGTTCGGCTGCCAGGGGGCGGCGCGTCCACGGACCTGCGCGAGTTCCGCACCCGCAACCAGGGGCGAGGACCGAGGGACGCAGGAGCGACGGCTGGCCGCGTCGAAAGGCGGATGGTCGATCCCTCCAGGGGGGTTCACCGTGCGTTCGACCACCCGCCTGCTCTCGACCGCGACCGTCTTCGTCCTCGCGCTGCCGTTCCTCGTGGCCGCACAGGAGCAGGAGCCGCCCGAGTTCGAGGTCACGATCGTCCGCGACAGCTTCGGCGTGCCCCACGTCTACGCCGACACCCGGGAGGCGGTCGCCTACGGCGCCGGCTACGCGCTCGCCCAGGACCGGCTGTGGCAGATGCATGTGTTCCGCCACATCGGAAAGGGGGAGCTCTCGGACATCCTCGGCCCGATCGTGCTCGCGACCGACGAGACCGTCCGCTTCTTCACCTACACCGAGGAGGAGCGGGAGCGACGCTTTCTGACCTATCCCGACGACGTGAAGTCGGGCGTCGAGGCCTTCGTCGCCGGCATCAACGCCTGGATCGACGAGGCGAACTCCGACCCCTCGACGATGCCCTTCGAGTTCGTGGAGTTCGGCGAGGCCCCGATCGAGGAATGGCTGGTCACCGACACGATCGCGCTCCAGGACGTCCTCATCCTCGCCTTCGGCTCCGGCGGGGGCAACGAGCTCGAGCACGCCCAGCTGCTCGAGCGCCTCGTCGAGGCGCACGGGGAGGAGCAGGGGACGCAGATGTTCGACGACCTGATCCGCACCGACGACCCCGACGACACGGTGTCGATCCCCGAGGACCTCGACTGGGCGGCGACGCCGAGCGGCGCCCGCGACGTCGAGGCCGAGTCGCGCCGGGCGCTCACCCCCGACGCCCGCATCAGCCTCCTCGCCGAGCCCGAAGAGGGCGACGACGAGGAGGACGAAGAGAACGGGGACGACGACGGGGACGACGACGGGGACGACGACGGGGACGACGACGGGGACGACGGTGGCCTGCCGGGCCTGCCCGCTGACCTTCCGTCTCGCGTGTCAGGCGGCGCCACGTCGGCGACGGCGCCCGTGCGCGCGACCCTCTCACAGCACGCCCTCGTCCCCGACGCGCAGCGTGCCTACACGCGGGCGAAGCCGCTCCTCGACGGCTTCGCGGGCCTCCAGGCGATGTTCACCTTCGGCTCGAACGCGCAGCTCGTCGGGCCGAGCCTCTCCGAGACCGCCAACACCCTTCAGACCGGCGGACCGCAGGTCGGCTACCTCGTCCCCCAGTGGCTGTCCGACTTCGGCCTCCACGGCGGCGGTATCGACGCGACCGGAATGACCTTCGCCGGTGCCGGGCCCGCGGTCCTCATCGGACGCGGCAACGGCTACGCCTGGACATCGACCACCGGCGCCTCGGACCTCACCGACACCTACGTCGAGAAGCTGAACCCCGACGACCCGCGCCAGTACGAGTTCAACGGCGAGTTCGAGGACATGGAGTGCCGTGACGAGGTCCACACCTTCCGCGGCGTCCCCTTCTCGAGCCAGGAGATCTGCCGCACCCGCCACGGTCCGGTGCTCGCCTTCGACGAGGAGAACGGCGTCGCCTACTCGGTCCGCTACGCCTGGTTCGACCGCGAGGGCCAGACCGTCGAGGGCTTCTGGCGCTTCAACGAGGCGACCTCGCTCGAGGACTTCGCGACGTTCACCAACTATCTCGCGTCGAACCACAACATGTTCTACAGCGACGACCAGGGCCACTCCGGCTACTGGCACCCGGGCAACCACCCGATACGGGTCGATGGCGTCGACCTGCGGCTGCCGCAGGACGGCACCGGGGGCAGCGAGTGGCAGGGCCTGCGACCGGTCCAGGACGTCCCGCACGCCGTGGACCCCGACCGCGACTGGCTCGTGAACTGGAACAACGCCCCGGCCGAGGGCTGGGAACGCGAGCGGGCATGGCCGGCACGTGACAACGTCGACGACCTCGTCACCGCGCACCGGATCGCGGAGAACGCCCCGCTCTTCCAGCGGCTGCGGGCAGCGAGCGAGCCGCTGCCGCAGCAGATCGAGGACCCCCGCTCCGACGGCGGGACGGTGAATCCCGACGGGCCGTGGGACTTCGAGGACCTGTCCGCGAACCTCCGTTACGCGGCGATGAAGGACCACGTCGAGACGTGGTTCCGCTCCTCGCTGCCGCTCGGGGAGACCCTCGAGAGCGAGGTGGCGCAGCGCGCGCTGCGCATGGTCCACGCCTGGGACGGCTTCCTCCTCGACCGCGACGAGGACGGCGAGTACGACAGCGCCGGCACGACCGTCGTGCGCGCCTGGGTCGACACGATGCGGGAGGACGCGTTCTCCGACCTCCTCGGCGACGACATCGACTTCGCGCGGACGGCCGGGGAGCTGTGGCACCTGGTGTCGCCCGACTCGAGCATCGGACTCCAGTTCGGATGGCTCGGTGACGAGACCCGCGAGGAGTTCGTGACACGGACCTTCGAGGCGACGGTCGCCGCCCTGGTCGAGGAGTTCGGCACAGAGGATCCGCAGGAGTGGCGCACACCGACGAGGATCCAGGCCTACCAACGCCTGAATTCCGACCTCTTCGCGGACCTCGTCCGTCGTGGCTTCTGCGACGGCGGCTTCTGCGAGGGGCCATTCGATCCACGCGGCGACAGCGGCTTCCCGGGCGACCTCCCAGAGCACATCGCGATGGACCGCGGCACGTACAACCACGTCGTCCAGTACCTCGCGCCGCCGACGAGCGCCAGGGGTGCGTCCCGCCATGGGATCGGCCGCGAGCAGACCACGCTGGGGGAGGTCGCCGCGAGGGCCGGCAGCGTCATACCGCCGGGCCAGAACGGGTTCGTCAACCTCGGAGGGCAGGAGGGTCCGCACTTCGAGGACCAGCTGCCGCTCTACACCGGCTGGCGCTACAAGCCGATGCCGATGACCTTCTCGGAGGCGATGCGCCTACGCGAGTCGGTCACGACGCTGACCTTCTCGCCGCCGGCCGACGAGGAGTCCTGATCCCGGCTGCGCGCCAGCGATCAGCGGCGGCGGATGCGGGCTGCGACGAGCCCGGCCAGCGCCGCGGCGGCGACGGCCGCGACGAGGATCGCGACGGCGCCCCATGACGGCCACAGCCACGCGGACGTCGTCGCGGCGAGGTCGTCACCCCCCGCGGTGCGAAGGGCGGCGGTGACCCCGTAAGGACCGGGGAGGGCGGCCCGACCGATGCCGACCTCGAGGACACGCGAAGACCCTGGGAGGACCACGGTCTCGGGGACCGGCGACGTCACGGTGCCGCCCCACCACGCGCGCAGGTCGACCCTGCCCGACACGACGGCCGCGCGTCCCGCCGGGCTCGCGATCTCGAGCCGCACCAGCCGGTCCCCGCCGCCGACGTCGACCCTCACCTCCGGCGGCTCGAGCGCGGCCCCACCTTCGATGACGAGGTAGGAGCGAACCGTCGCGGACTCACCTTCGGCACCCCGGGCCTCGGCGACGAGCGCCACGACGTGGTCCGCCTCCTCGGCGCCGGCAGGCACGTCGACCGCCGGCCGGACGAGCGCGCGCTCGCCCCGGCCGAGAAACACCTCGTCCGCCGGGAGCGTGACCCAGGTCGCGGGGCCGTCGGCGCCCCCCCGCCGTAGGGCGGGGGCGCCGTCCTCGCCGGGAACGACGTCGACGACCGAGAGTGCGACGGTGACGGTGCCGTCGACGCCGCTGTCCACGCCGAACTCTGGCTGGGCCGCCTCGCCCGGACCCGCGGCGACCACGGCGACGGCCGGGTCGATCCTGACCTCCCCCTGGGGAACCGTCGGGGCGCTCACGATCTCGACCGGGCGGGGCGGGAGTCGACCCTCGGGAACGGCCGCGAGGGTGCGGGCGGGAAGGATCGCGGCCGCACCGGCGGTGGCGACGACGGCGGCCGCGATGAGAGCCCGACCCATGGAAGGGAGAGGCTAGGAGGCTGGTGCCCGACTTGGGTGCACGTCTGGCCGGTCCATATCGCCCCTGGCTGCGTTGCGGACTCGCTCGCGCAGCGCTGCTACGCGGCGCTCGCCGCGCCTTGCCAGATGACGATCTGTCCTCGCCCGGCCGCACACCACGTTGAGCACCACCCTCCTAGTGCGGGGACGGGAGTCGAAACGCCCGCGATATCGCATTCGCCCGGAACCGTCCCGCCGGCCCTGTGTCGCATGAGCGACCGGGGGCCACCCTCGTACCCTTGAGAAGGAGAGAACAAGCTGCCGGGAAGGGGTGACGTGGCGGACCGCTCCCGCTTGCTCCAGGTCCTCGAGGACTGGGACGGCTCGACCGATCCGGGTGACGAGCCGTACTTCCGCACGGGCGAGGTCGCCACGGTCCTCCGGGTGAGCGTCCGCGCCATCCGGTCCTGGGCCGACGAGGGCAAGCTGCGCTGCGTCCGCACCGAGGGCGGCCACCGCCTCTTCCCCGCCAGCACCGTCGTCGACGCCCTCCGACGCATGGAGTCCGGCAGCGCCTCCGCGCCGTAAGGACGCCGGGCGACGTCCAGCGTCTTGAGGGCCTCCTGGGTTACGCTCGACCGGTGCCGCAGCTCTCTCCACCCGACGGTCGGCGCGAGGGCAACCCGCCGTCCTGGCTGCCCGCGTGGCTCGTCGACGCCGTCGAGATCCTCGAGCTGCACCGGACTCTCGCCGCCGCTGCCGCTGTCGCGGCGGCGGTCGCCGGCGTCCTCCTCGCCGTCACCGCGCCGACGATCCTGCCCCGCCAGCCTCTCGTCGGGGCCGCGGTCGGCTTCTCGGCGGCGATCCTCGGTGTCGTCGCGGCCGTCGTCGCCGACGCCGGCGATCCCGTCATCCGCGGGGTCCGCCACGTCACGTCCACCGGTGCGAACGTCGTCGCCGGTAGGACCGACCTCCTGCCGACGCTGGCACGGTGGGCGGGGCAGCTCGCCGACGACAACCCGGACCTCCGCCTCGCGGTCGTCGCCGCGGGCGCCGGCAGCGCCCACACGGCGGGGATCGCCGATGCCATCGGCAAGCACCTCGCCCGGGAAGGTCGTCGCGTCCTTGTCGTCGACCTGAGCCGCACCAGCGGTGGGGCGGGGGTCGTCGATGTGGTCGAGGGACGATCGAAGCTCGGCGCCGCGGTGGTCTTCGACCCCGAGGTGCGCCTCGCCCGGCTCGGAGCGGGGGGCGATCAGCTCGAGGCGCTCGCGGCGCTGCCGCGCCTCGCGTCCCGCGTCCAGGGCGACGTCGATGTCGTCCTCGCCGCCCTCCCGGGTCTCCGCCATCCCGGGGCGCCGTTCGCCGCGACCGGCACCGACCGGTCGCTTCTGCTCGCGGTTGCGGGCTCGAGTACGCGCGTGGATGTCCTCGCC
>JBOHEE010000478.1:0-2223 GCA_050700895.1 Nitriliruptorales bacterium
GAGCTTGTCGATCGCCGACCTCGCGGCCGGGTAGGTGATGCCGTATCGGTCAGCGGCGTCCTGGACTGTGAGTGTCGGGTACCCGATGAGGTCCTCCGCGATCTGCACCGCAACCCCCTTGACGCCAGCTGCCCGGATCTGCTGGACGGCGTCGTCGCGGATGCTCTGCATGTCCCTGATCCTCTCGAGCCCCTCTGTCGCGGCACGGCTCAGGACGTTCGCGAAGAACTGGACCCATCCGTCGAAGTCGCCGGTGATCGTGAGCCGTCGGAGCTGGTCGATGTAGGTGTCACGCTGCCCCTCGAGGTGCGGCGAGATCGTCATCAGGTGGTCTCTGAGCAACCCGTCCTCGATGAGCTGGAGCAGGACAACGAGCCGGCCAAGGCGGCCGTTCCCGTCAACGAAGGGGTGGAGCGTTTCGAACTGGTAGTGGCCCAGCGCCACGCGCGCGACAAGGGGGAGGTCCCTGCGGTGGATCCACTTCTCCCACGCGGCCAGCCCGCTTGCCAGTTCCTCGGCAGGCGGGGGAACGAACGTTGATTCCGTGATCTTGCAGTCTCGGGGACCGATCCAGTTCTGGTGCTGCCGCACCTGGCCCCGCTGCCAGGAGTCACCGCGAACGTCCTGGAGGAGGATCGCGTGCACCTCGAGGATCAAGTTCAGGGACACCGGCCGTTCCCGGAGGAGCTCCAGCCCCCGCTCGACCGCGCGGACGTAGTTGAGAACCTCCAGGGTCTCGGGGCGACCGTCCTGACGTCCTACCTCGGCCCCCAGCACCTTGTCGATGGCGCTGTAGGTCCCCTCGAGCGCCGACGTGCTCACGGCCTCACGGCGGATGAGAGGTCGGACGATCAGCAGCGGGTGGGGCAGCTCGCTGGCCGCGCCATCCAGCCGACCGATCGCCGCGGACGCGTCGCTGATAGCGGCCCAGGTGTCACCGGACAGGCCGAGTTGTTCGGGCAGCGGCTCGGGGACGTAGGCGTGGTGATCGAAGTACTTGTCGAACCTGCGGTCATGAACCCGGACCGGCACGACACGACCAATCGGGGAGCCCTGGATGGCGTCGACGTCCAAACTCAACTCCCTGGGCGATCGAGTAGAACTCTCCTCCGGCAACTCCAAGCGAACTTCAACTCGCTGGGCTCAATCTAAAGCGTACGCCTCGATTATCTGAATTTTATGAGTGTAACTCAAACTCCTCAAGACAAGCTACCTGGGCCGCTCGCAGCGGTATGGCTCCCGACGAGATCCGGTTCTCGCAATACCTCAACAAAGCAGATAAGCGTCACTGTGCGCTGAGGTATCCATTCTCGTTGAGGTTTCAGGTGGCCGGAAGGTTGGCATCCCCGGAGGTCAGGACGCGGCCTGCGGTCCTGAACGTACTGCCGCGCTCGGTTGCCGTGGAGGCCAGGGGCGACGACGGCGACCGGGCCGATGTGGTAGTTGCCGGGCAGCCTCTGCGCATCCACTGGGCCGGCGAGGGCAACCTCGGCGACGTCCGGAGGTTGGCGGCGCGACGCAAGGCACGACCCGACATCGTCGTGGCGCGGCGCCTGTCCCCGGCCAGCCGTCAGCTGCTGTCCGAGGCTGGGATCGGCTGGGTGGACGAGACCGGAGCGGCGGAGATCGCCATCGGCACGCTGGTGGTTTCCCGGACCGGTCGGCCGCAGCCGACGGATGGACTGAAGGGGTGGACCCCGGCGGTGCTGGCTGTCGCGGAGGCGTTGCTGTGTGGCGTGCGGGCGACGGTGTCCGCCACCGAAGAGGCGACCGGTCTGTCCACTGGCAGCTGCACGGCGGCGCTGCGGTTCCTTACCGACGAGGGGCTGTTGGTCGCCGACGCCGAACGCGGGCGCCGTTCGGCGCGGCGGGTCCAGGACCCGGACAGAGTCCTGGACGCCTACACGCGCGCCGCTCGGGCCGAGCCGTCCGGCCCCCGCCTCCAGGTCAGTCTGCTCGGCAAGGACCTCCTCGACGAACTCGCTGCTACGGGCCGAACCTGGGATCGGCACGACGTGCTGTGGGCTGCGACAGGAGCGGCGGCGGCCTCCGTGCTCGCGCCCCATCTGACGAGCGTGAGTTCCATCGAGGTGTACGTCGACGCAGACACCGTGGGGGGTCTCGAGAACGGTCGAACCTGGCTCACCACCCACTTCGACGAGGCGCTCAGCCCAGCGAGCCTGACCGCAGCCTTCATGGCCGACCGCTACCACACCCTGAACG
>JBOHEE010000479.1:0-6729 GCA_050700895.1 Nitriliruptorales bacterium
CGCGCCCACTCCCGACGTGGAAGAGACTCCCAGCGGTGCAGGACACTCGCCATGCAGGGGAGGGTCAGGAGAACGCCTCCGGAGGCCCCGGGCGGGCGAAGTAGTACCCCTGCGCGTACTCGCACTCGAGGGCGCGGAGGTGCGCGAGCTGACCGCCGTCCTCCACCCCCTCTGCGACCGCCCCCATCCCGAGCCCTCGGATGAGCTCGATGATGGCGCGCGCGACCGTCCACTCCGCGCGCTCCTTCGTGATCCCGGAGACGAACGACCGGTCGATCTTCACGAGGTCCACCGGCAGGCGCCGGAGGTAGCTCAGCGAGGAGTAGCCGGTGCCGAAGTCGTCGACGGCGAGCCGCAGTCCCGACCGCTTCAACCGGCCGAGCAGCTGGGCGGTCGTCTCGATGTCGCCGACCAGCGACGACTCGGTGATCTCGAGCACGATGAAGCGCGGATCGCAGGAGCGCGCGATCGTCTCCTCGACACGCTCGGCGAGAGACGGGTCGCGGAGCTCGACCCCGGAGAGGTTCACGCTCACGTACGCGTTGCGCCCCTCCGCGAGCCACGTCCCGCACTGTCGGGACGCGGTGTCGAGGACCCAGGCGCCCAGGTCGTGGACGAGCCCCGTCCGCTCGGCGAGCGGGATGAACTCGGCCGGCGAGATGCGTCCCCGGGTCGGGTGGTCCCAACGGACCAGCGCCTCGAAGCCCACCGGCTCCCCGGCGGCGACGGTGACGATCGGCTGGTACTCGAGGACGAGCTCGTCGTGGGCGAGAGCGCGACGGAGCTCGGTCGCGAGCGAGAGGCGGTCGAGGACGCCGCCGTGGTGGGCGGCCCGGAAGCACTCCGGGGCACCGGTTCCGCGCTCCTTCGCGCGGTACATGGCCGCATCCGCGTCACGGAGCACGTCGGTCACCCCCTCGTGACCGCCGACGGCGGCGATGCCGACGCTCGCCCGGGCATAGATGTCGCGGCCTCCGATCTCGACGGGCTGCACGAGCTCGTGACGCAGGCGGATGGCGAGGTCGAGCGCGGCCGCTTCGCCGCCCTCACGGACGAGGACGGCGAACTCGTCACCTCCCACCCGAGCGACCGTGTCGTCCGCGCCCGCGCACCCCTGGAGGAGCAGCGCGACCTTCTGGAGGAGCTCGTCACCGACCGTGTGTCCGAACGTGTCGTTCACCGCCTGGAACTCGTCCATGTCGAGCACGATCACCGCGGCGCCGCCGTCGTCACCCAGTTCCTCGTCGAGCCGCCGCGCAAAGTCGCTCCTGCCGGGAAGGCCGGTCAGCTCGTCCAGGGATGCCCGCCGAACGAGCTCCTCGCGCGCGCGCTCGAGGTTGCGGCGACGGTCCACCGCATGGAGCCGACCCAGGGCGCCGAGCGCGCCGAGCGCCAGGATCGCCAGACCCGTCCGGAGAACGGCCTGCGAGACGTCCGACGCCAGGTACAGCGCCACGACCGCGGCGGCCGCCACAACGAAGACGACCCTCTGCCAGACGCTCCGGGAGAACCGCCTGGCTGGCGCCGCCGGCCCGGCCTGCTCGAGATCGAGGTGCTCACCCATCGGCGGGCGGCCGGTTCAACACGAGCCAGTAGAGGCTCAGCCCCTTCACCACGTCGAGCAGCGCGTCGAAGCCGACCGGCTTCACGAGGTAGGAGTTCGCGCCGAGGTCGTAGGCGGCACGGATGTCGTCGTCGTCCTGGGAGGCCGTGAGCATGATGACCGGCAGTCGCCTGACCTCCGGCTGCGTCTTCATCCAGCCCAGCACGTCGAGTCCCGACACGCGCGGCAGATGGAGGTCGAGGAGCACGAGCGCGGGCAGCGGGTGGCGAGTCCGGTCGACGTACTCGCCGTCGCCGGAGAGGTACGCGATCGCCTCGTCCCCGTCCGAGGCGACCACGACGGGGTTGACGACGTGCGACGTGTCGAGCGCAGCGCGGATGAGCGTCGCGTGCTGGGGCTCGTCCTCCACGACGAGGATCGGCTTCGGGTCGATGCTCATGGGCGGCGGTCTCCCTCTCTGGGTCGGTCCACTGGCAAGGCGAGGGCGGCGGGCAGCGAGACACGGAAGCAGGCCCCTCCTTCGGGACGGCCCTCCACCCACGCGCGGCCGCCGTGGAGCTCCGCGAAGCACCTCACGAGATAGAGGCCGATGCCGCTCCCCGGGGCGGTCGTCGACGTCTGCGACCCGCGGCGGAAGCGCTCGAAGACCGCCTCACGTTCCTCCGCAGGCACCCCCGCGCCCTCATCCTCGACGACAAGGAGCACCCCGTCGCCGTTCGCCGCGGCCCGGACCTGGACGCGGGTTCCGGCGCGGGTGAACTTCATCGCGTTCGTGACGAGGTTCTCGAGGATCCGCTCGACGAGGACGTGGTCCACGTCCGCCGCGACCGCGGCGGCGTCGACCTCCACGTCACGGTGGAAGATCGCGCCGACCTCCGTCGCGACGCGTGTGGCGAGCGCGCCGACGTCGGTGGTCTCCCGGTGCAGCCGGACCTCGCCACGGGAGACGCGGTCGAGGTCGTGGAGGTTGGAGAGCAGACGCAGCGTGCGTCGCGCCGAGGACACGATCTCACCGGCGAACTCCCGCCGCGCCTCCTCGGACAGGTCCGCGTTCTGGTCGGACAGGAGCTCCGCGAAGCCGAGGATGGTTCCGATCCGCCCGCGCAGATCGTGGGAGACCGCGGACACGAACGCCCTGCGGACCTCGTCCGCGTCCCCGGTCGGGGTCGGGTCCGCGTCCAACTCGCTCACCAGCCCTCCTCGCACATCCGCCTGCTCCCCTGGCATCGGCCGGTCCGCGCGCGGCCTGAAGCTACCCCACGTTACAGCCACTGAAAGGTAGGCGCCGAGAGGACGATCCCGCGAATGCCGTGCCGAGCACGCGGTCGCGTCCTAGCGTTCCCGTCAGTGGGACCGTCCGGGGCGGCGGCGGCACCACGAGTCACGGCGTCAGGCCCGACGCCGCTGGTGGGTCACGCCCCGCACGTGCCGTGGTCTCGGAGACGGGAGTGGGGCGTGTCACGGGCGTCGAGGACGCGGCAGTTGCTGGAGGACGCCGCCGTCCGCCTCTTCCTCGAGCGCGGCTACGACCGCACCACGGTGGCGGACATCGCCGCCGCGGCCGGGGTCACCGAGCGGACGTTCTTCCACCACTTCCCGTCGAAGGACGCGGTCGTCTTCCCCGATCAGGGGGAGATCCTCGCCCTCCTCCTCAGTGCCATACATGAGCATGTCACCGCGGACCGCGGCCTCCCCGGGCTCTGCGACGCGCTCGAGGATCTCTTCGGGCGGCTCGAACCGCAGCGTGCGAGGGTCCTGCAGCGCGCCGAGCTGCGGAGGAGCAACCCCGACCTCGATCAGTCCCTGCGCCGCTCGGTCGCCGAGTGGGCCAGTCCGATCGCGAGCACCCTCGCGGAGGCCAGCGGTCGTGAGACCCCGGAGCTCCCGGATCGGCTGCTCGCGCATCTGGCGGTGTTCGCCGCATTCGAGATCATCGAGAACGCGCGCCGAGAGCCGTCCCGACCCCTTGGCGACATCGCCCGCGCGACGTGCGAGCGCAGCTTGAGAACCCTTCAAGGGGGATAGGAGGGGGTTCGGGGACTCATGAGGCGGAGCGCCGCCACGCAAGTCTCCCGGGGCGGCGCGGAACCCAGTCCCCCGAGTGGTTACGCCGTAACGGTCGGCGCGCCCGAGCCCCGCTCGCTACGGATCTCCTCCGCCATCTCGCGCGCGAAGTGGACGATCGCCTCGACGATGTCCTCCTCGCGGACGTCGGCGATGACCTCGCCCTTGCGGATGATCTTGCCCTTCCCGCGACCGGCGGCGACGCCGATGTCGGCCTCGCGCGCCTCCCCCGGGCCGTTCACGACGCATCCCATCACCGCGACCCGCAGCGGCACGTCGAGGTCCTCGAGCTCGGCCTGGACCGACTCCGCGAGCGCGTAGACGTCGACCTCCGCGCGGCCGCACGAGGGGCATGCGATGAGCTGGAAGCCCTGCGGGGCGCGAAGGTGGAGCGACTCGAGGATCGCGATCCCGGTCTTCACCTCCTCGATCGGGTCCGCCGACAGCGAGACCCGGATCGTGTCCCCGATCCCCTCGGCGAGGAGCGCCCCGATGCCCACCGCGGACTTCACCGACCCCACCTTCGGCGTCCCCGCCTCGGTCACCCCGAGATGGAGGGGGTAGTCGGTCCCTTCCGCCAGGAGCCGGTAGGCCTCGATCATCACCCACGGGTCGGAGTGTTTGACCGAGATCTTGATGTCGTGGAAGTCCACGTCCTCGAGCAGCCGGGCCTCGTCCAGCGCGGCCTCGACGAGCGCCTCGGCAGTGGGCCCGCCGTGCTTCTCGAGCAGCCAGTCCTCGAGCGAGCCACCGTTCGCGCCGACCCGGATCGGGATCCCGGCCTCACGGGCGAGCCGCCCGATGAGCGCGACCTTGTCGTGCTTGTGGATCGTGCCGGGGTTGATCCGGACCGCGGCGCAGCCGGCCTCGATGGCCGCGACCGCGTACTTCCACTGGAAGTGGATGTCGGCGATGACCGGGATCTGCGACTTCGCGGCGATCGCGGCCAGGGCCTCGGCGTCCGGCTGGCGCGGCACCGCCACGCGGATGATGTCGCAGCCGGCGTTCTGGAGGCCCGCGATCTGCTGGAGGGTGACGTCCACGTCGTGCGTCGGGGTCGTCGTCATCGACTGCACCGAGACCGGCGCGCCGCCGCCGACGGGGACCGTCCCGACGAGGAGCCGGCGCGTCGCACGCCGCTCCGGCCCCGACGGTGCAGGATCGGGGCTCGGCGCGTTCGGCACGGTCGGGAAGACCGGCAGGTCGGTTCGGGACACGTTCTCTCGCTTCGCTGCGATTGACGACTGAAGGGTACGGGGGTTCGGGGGACTCAAGAAGTGGAGCGCAGCCACACGAGTCTCTCGCAGCTGCGCGCCACGCAGTCCCCCGCAGGATAGGGGTCTGCGATGACGCTACTGCGGCAGTTGGAGGGGGTTCGTGAGGTCGAGGAGGAGGACGGAAAGGAAGACGAACCCGAGGACGGCGATCACCGGGACCGCGATCGCGGTGATCGTGCGCGGGTCGACCCGGTAGTCGGTCGGCATGCCGCGCCACGCCCGGACGGCATTCACGCTCCGCTCGACCCCGAGAACCGCGAGGTGGCCGCCGTCGAGGGGCGGCAGCGGGAACAGGTTGAAGATGCCGACGAACACGTTGATGGCCGCGAGCATCCCGAAGAGGAAGAACAGCCCCGCGACGGCCGTGCCCTGACCGGCGAGGTCCGCGAGGCCGATCGGGGACGCGAGGGCGGACTCCCCGAGTTCACGCTCGCCGCCGAGGAGCTGGCGCGGGATGGAGCCGATGCCCTCCGGCCCGAAGACGAGGCCCATCGCGCGGAAGGTCTGCGTCACCATGTCGGTGAAGCTGCCCTCGCCGACGAAGGTGCGTCGCGCGGCCACGAACAACCCGAGGTCCTCCTCGGCGGGGACGAAGCCGGCGAGCCCGCGGACCGAGTCCCTGAGCTCCCCGAGCGCCTGCGCGGGGACGTCGAACTCCCGGTGCTCGGAGGTGATGGTGCCGGCCTCGTCCATCGTGTCCCGCTCCACCGCCAGGCTGACCGTGCCCTGCCCGGCCGCGGCGCGCTCGAGGGAGGCGACCCCGACGACCGGCTCGCCGTCGAGCGCGACGACCCGGTCACCTGGGAGGAGGCCGGCCTCGACGAGCGCGGAATCCTCCGCGAGGGTCGTCACCGCCATCGACGTCGTGAGCTCGATCGTCCGCTCGTCGCCGCCGCGGGACACCGTGAGTGCCACGTGCTCGCCGGGGCGGGCGGACAGCAGCGACCTCGCCTCGTCGAACGACCCCACCGCCTCGCCGTCCACGGCCACGATGCGGTCGCCCGCGGTGAGGCCGGCCTCGGCCGCCGGCGAGGCGGGCAGCACCTGGTCGACCACCGGGACGCTCACGAGGCCGAAGGCCCAGAAGGCAACGAAGAGGAGGACGATCGCCTGGAGGAAGTGGCTCGCCGATCCGGCTGACAGCACGATCGCGCGCTGCCAGGCCGGCCGGTCGTGGAAGAACCTGCCCTCGTCGCCGTGGAGGACACGGTGGCGGAGGTCGCCGACCCTCCCCGTGTCCCGAAGGCGGCGGGACGCGACCGCGACGAGGTGATCGGCGGCCTCCCGGGCGGTGGCGTCGCCAGCGACGCCCGCCATCGTCTCCTCGACGAGAGCGCGTCGGTCCGCGGCGCCGACCCCGCGCCGTCGCAGCTCCTCGTCGAGCCGTCGCCAGGTCGTCGGGGGGACGGCAGGGACATCCTCGAGCGGCACGACCTCTTGTCCCGCCTCCTCCTGTCCCGCCGCGCCCGTCGAGGTGAGCGCGCCGACGCGCTCGCCTGCGGCCACGCGCTTGCGGTCCTCGGCGACCGCATCCGGGTCGAAGACGGTCTCGTGGACGGGACGCTGGCGCTGATCGTCGTGGGACATGCCCGCGATGCGGACGAAGCCGCCGAAGAGGATCCACTTGATCCCGTATTCGGTCTCACCCCGACGAAACGACCAGGCGGTCGGGCCGAACCCGACGAAGAACCGCTCGGCGCGCATGCCGAACAGGCGGGCGGTCACGAAGTGGCCCGCCTCGTGGAGCGCGATCGCCGCCGTGAGGGCGACGAGGAAGAGCACGCTGCCGACCCAGGGACTCACGGGTGGTGTCCTCCGATGAAC
>JBOHEE010000480.1:0-1684 GCA_050700895.1 Nitriliruptorales bacterium
GGCCCGCTCCTCCCTGCGCGCGGCGCGCGGCGGCGAGGATCGCCCCTGCCGCCCGGCGACGGTCGGGGGCGTCGAAGATGGCAGAGCCCGCCACGAGGGTGTCCGCGCCGGCGGCGACGCAACGCCCCGCGGTCTCGGGCTTGATGGCCCCGTCGACCTCGATACGGAAGCCGAGGCCGGCCTCCTCGCGGGCGGCGGCGGTCGCGGCGACGTTGTCCACACCGGCGGGGATGAGCTCCTGACCCGCGAAGCCGGGCTCGACGGTCATGCAGAGCACGAGCTCGACGTGCGGGAAGAGGTCCGCGAAGTCCGCTGCCCGCTGGCTGGGACGGATCGCGATGCCGACTTGCGAGCCGGCCTCGTGGAGGAGCGAGCAGAGGCCGATCGGGTCGTCGTCGGTCTCCGGGTGGAAGGTGATCGAGTCCGCGCCCGCGGCGACGAATCGCGGCGCGTACCTGCGCGGGTCGGTGATCATGAGGTGGGTGTCGAAGGTGAGATCGGTCGCCTTGCGCAGCCAGCGGACCACCGCCGGTCCGAGCGTGAGGTTGTCGACGTAGTGGCCGTCCATGACGTCGACGTGCAGGAGGTCGGCGATGGGGGCCACGTCCTCCACCTCTTCCGCCAGATGGGCGAAGTCGGCGGACAGGATCGACGGAGCGATCCGAAGCTCGTGGCCGGACATGGCCGTATGGAAGCACAGCCGGCCCCGTCAGGGGGCGTGCAGAGCGATTCTCACCCCGCGCGCACGAAGCTCGCGACGTGCATCCCGTCGGTGCCGTCCAGATGGGGCCAGAGCTGGCGTTCGTCGACCAGCGACAGGCCGGACCTGGCGGCGAAGGCCTCACCGCCCTCATCGCCGCGAGCGCTGCGCGCCGGGCCGCGAGCCCCGGTGGGTCCCGTTCAGGAGCCACCGAGAGGCTCACCCGGGACGGGCTGGTAGCCGTTCGCGAAGTCGCGGCCGTCGATGCGCCGCTTGCCGGCCGGCTGGACCTCGGTCAGCACCACGGCTCCCCGTCCGGCGGCCACGACCGGTCCCTCCTCGGCGAGGCCGGTGACGGTGCCTGCCGGTCCGGAGCCCTCGGCAGGTCGCGCCCGCCAGACCTTCAGCCTCTCGCCGCGGAAGGTCGTGTGCGCGCCGGGAGCAGGGTTCGCGCTGCGAACGACGGCGGCCACGGAGGTGGCGGGGACTTCCCAGTCGATCTCGGCGTCGTCAGGGCCGATCTTCGGCGCGTAGGTCACGCCGTCGTCGGGTTGCGGCGACGGGCGGATCTCGCCGTTGGCGTACGCCCGCAGGCTGCGGACGAGGATGCCGGCCCCGAACTCGGCGAGCCGGTCGGTCAGCTCGCCGGCGGTCTCGTCGGGCTCGATGGCGACCTCCACCTCGACGAGGACAGCGCCGGTGTCCATGCCCTCGTCGAGGACGAAGGTCGTGATCCCGGTCATCTCGTCGCCCGCGCGGATCGCGTGCTGGACGGGCGCCGCCCCACGCCAGCGCGGCAGCAGCGAGAAGTGGAGGTTCACGAAGCCGTGGCGGGTGGCTTCGAGGACCCGTCGCGGCAGGAGCGCCCCGTACGCGACGACGGCGGCCGCGTCGAGGCCGAGGGACTCCAGCTCGTCGACGATCTCGACGGGTCGGGCCGGCTGGCGGACCTCCAGTCCGCGCTCGACGGCTGCGGTCTTCACG
>JBOHEE010000481.1:0-1954 GCA_050700895.1 Nitriliruptorales bacterium
CGACGAGCTCCGCGACCGTGAGCCGCTCCCGCCCGTCGCCGGGCGCCCACCCCAGCAGCGAGAGGTAGTTGACGAGCACCTCGGGCAGGTAGCCCTGGCGCGCGAACTCCTCGACGGCCACCGAGCCGTGCCGCTTCGACAGCTTCTGTCGGTCCTCGCCGACGATCAACGGCAGGTGGGCGAAGACCGCCGGCGCGCCCCAGGAGGGATCCCGCGGCGGCAGGTCGGACTCGTCGAGGGCCTCGTCGATCAGGCCGTCGGCGGTCATCGCCTCGTAGAGCAGCACCTGCCGCGGGGTAACGGACAGCAGGTCCTCCCCCCGGCAGACCACGCTGATGCCCTGCGCGACGTCGTCCGCCGAGTTCGCGAGCGCGTAGGTCGGCGCACCGCCGGCGCGGAGGATGATGAAGTCGCCGACGTCGGCCCAGCCGAAACGCACCGCCCCGCGGACCCGGTCCTCGACCACGAGCTCGCCGTCCTCGGGCGTGCGCATCCGCAGCGACGCCGCACCTGTCTCCCCCGGCCGGGGCTCGGAGCGCAGCGGTCCCTTCAGGGTCGGCGGCCGCCCCGCCTCCCGCTCGGTGCGGCGCCACTCCTCCAGCTCCTCGGCGTTCGCCCAGTCCTCGTACGCGGCGCCCGCGGCGACGAGCCGCCGTGCCACGGCCTCGTGGAAGCCCGACCGCTCCGACTGGACGTAGGGACCGTAGGGGCCACCCATCTCCGGCCCCTCGTCCCAATCGAGCCTGAGCCACTGCATCGCGGCGATCATCGAGCGCATCGACTCCTCGGTCGCCCGGGCCACGTCGGTGTCCTCGATGCGGAAGACGAACGCGCCGTCGTTGCGGCGGGCGAGGAGCCAGTTGAAGAGCGCCGTCCGGGCGCTGCCGACGTGGAGCACCCCGCTCGGCGCGGGGCAGAAGCGCACGCGGAGGGGCGTCGGGAGGGAGGCGGCCACGGTCTGCGTCTCCTGTCAGATGATCGGGCGTGGCTCGTAGGCGGCCGCCTCCGGGTGCTCGGCGAGGAGCGCCTCCACCGCCGCGACGAACACCGCGACCTGCCGACGGGCGTCGCCGACGAAGTCGAGCGGATGGTCGAGGAGGCCGGCGACGTCGTCGGTGCCGAGCGGCAGGCGGTCGTCGGCGACAACCCTCGCGAGGAGGTCGTTCTCCTCGATGCGGCCCGCGCGGAGGTCCTCGGCGACCGCGATCGCGTGGCCGCGGATCGCCTCGTGCGCCTCCTCGCGCCCGACCCCCTTCTTCACCGCAGCCATGAGGAGCTTCGTCGTCACGAGGAACGGGAGTTCGCGCGCCAGCTCGCGCTCGACCGCCCCGACGAAGACCCCGAGCTCGTCGAGCACGGTCAGGAAGGTCTCGAAGAGCCCGTCGGTGGCGAAGAACGTGTCCGGCAGGGCGACCCGCCGCACGACGGAGTCCGACACGTCGCCCTCGTTCCACTGGTCGCCCGCCAGGCCGGCGACCATCGTGAGGTGACCGCGAAGGATGTCCGCGAAGCCGTTCACGCGCTCGCACGACCGCGTGTTCATCTTGTGCGGCATGGCCGAGGAGCCGACCTGACCCTCCTGGAATCCCTCGGTCACGAGCCCCTGACCGGCCATGAGACGGATCGTGGTCGCCAGGCTCGAGGGGCCGGCGGCGAGCTGGACCAGCGCCGACACGACGTCGAGATCCAGCGACCGCGGGTACACCTGCCCGACGCTGACGAGGATCTCGTCGAAGCCGAGGTGGCGCGCGACCGCAAGCTCGAGCTCGTCCAACCTCTCGCTGTCCCCATCGAGGAGGTCGAGCTGGTCCTGGCCGGTGCCAACCGCCCCTTTGATGCCGCGGAGGGGAAAGCGGTGGAGGAGGTCCTCCACGCGCCGCACCGCCGAGAGGAGCTCCTGACCGGCGGACGCGAAGCGCTTGCCGACGGTGGTCGCCTGCGCGGGGACGTTGTG
>JBOHEE010000482.1:0-20897 GCA_050700895.1 Nitriliruptorales bacterium
CACCGGCGCAGCGCCCGCTGCCGACGTCGCGGAGATGAGCGCCGAGGCCGGTGCCCTCGCCGCCCCGGAGGTCCCGGTCGTCGAGACCGACAACGACTTCGACGCGCGCGAGCTCGGCCGCCTCGCCGTCGGCGTCGACACGTCGATCCTCCCGCCGGAGCTGACCGCGAAGGAGGCGGACCCGCTCTCCCAGCAGCTCCTGGGGCAGCTGCTCACCCACGGCGAGGGCGCTGCCCTCACTGCGCGTGCGGGGGAGGCCGCCGACGAGGAAGCCGGCGCCGATGCGTACGACGGCACGGACACCGCGGATGCCCCGGCGGAAGAGCAGGCGGCTCGTTCGGCCGAAGGAGCGTCGCCGGTCTCACGCTGCCTGCCGGAGCTCGTCGAGGCGGCCGACGGCCCGATCGTGCCCGTCTACGTCGAGCTGGCCCGGTTCGACGGCGAGCCGGCGGTCATCTACGCGTTCGCGGCACCCGAGCCGGACAGCGGCGAGTACCGCCGCATCGGGGTCTGGGCGGTGGCGCGCAGCGACTGCCAGGTCCTCCGGTTCACGCAGTACGACCGCCCCGGCTGAGCGGCGAGTACCGCCGCATCGAGGTCCGGGCGGTGGCGCGCAGCGACTGCCAGGTCCTCCGGTTCGCGCAGTACGACCGCCCCGGCTGAGCGGCGAGTACCGCCGCATCGAGGTCTGGGCGGTGGCGCGCAGCGACTGCCAGGTCCTCCGGTTCACGCAGTACGACCGCCCCGGCTGAGCATCCCAAGGGGGTCTGGGGGCTCAAGCAGTGGAGCGCGGCCCCACAAGTCTCCCGTGGCCGCGCGAAACGTAGCCCCCCGGCTGGGACGCTCAGCGGAAAGCGACGATCACCCCGTAGACCGCCGCGATGTAGGTGACGATGTTCAGCCCCGGCGCGACGACGAAGCCGATGGCGAGCCATGTCGCCTCGACGGCGCCGACGGCGAGGATGTGGGACGCGATCCGGAAAGGGCCCGCCGCGTTGCCCTCGGCCCCCCAGCGGACCGCCCGCGCAACACCGTAGCCGCCGAATCCGCTGGCGATCCAGGTGAGGAACCCGACGCCGACGATGAGGAACCGGAGGCCGACGGCAACCCCTGCCGCCGCCAGCAGGCCCGCCCCGATGCCCTTCGCGTACTGCCGCGGCTTGCCGCGGGCGCGGGCGGACCGCGCCTGCCGCGCGCACGCCGGGCACTTCTGTCCGACCGGGGTGTCGACCGAGCAACGCGGGCAGATCGGGTCGCTGCAATTGGCGCAGAAGAGCCGCGTCTCCTGGTCGGGATGTCGCTTGCATGTCGTGGCCATGGCGGCGCAGAGGGTATGCGACGTTTCCCCGGCTCCCCGCGGGGGAATTGGGAATGTCCCAGATGGTCGCGCGGTTACGCTGGACGAGGTACCCCCCGCCCTCGCCCGTGAAACCACGAGGACACCCACAGTGACCGAAACCGAGTCCCGCGACGTCGTCATCATCGGCAGCGGCCCGGCTGGCCTGACCGCCGCCGTCTACGCCGCGCGCGCAAACCTCGAGCCGCTCGTGATCGAAGGTCTCGAGCGCGGCGGCCCGACCGGCGGGCAGCTCGCCCTCACGACCGACGTCGAGAACTACCCCGGATTCTCGGACGGGATCATGGGTCCGGAGCTCATCGCGGAGATGCGCGGGCAGGCGGAGCGGTTCGGCACCTCGTACCTGACGGAGGACGTGGTCGAGGTCGACCTGTCGAGGAACCCGTTCCTCGTCCGCACCGAGTCGCGGGAGGTGTTCGCCCGCAGCATCATCGTCTCCACCGGCGCGCGCCCGAAGCGTCTCGAGGTCCCCGGGGAAGAGCGGCTGTGGGGTGCGGGCGTCTCGGCCTGTGCGACCTGCGACGGCTTCTTCTTCCACGACCAGCACGTCGTCGTGGTCGGCGGCGGCGACTCCGCGATGGAGGAGGCCACCTTCCTCACCAAGTTCGCCTCGAAGGCCACCGTCATCCACCGTCGCGACGAGCTGCGCGCCTCCAAGATCATGCAGGAGCGCGCGTTCAAGAACGACAAGATCGAGTTCGTATGGGACGCGGTCGTGACCGAGATCCTCGGGGACGACGGCCGGGTGAGCGGCGTGCGGATCGAGAACACGAAGACCGGCGAGACCACGGACTTGGCCTGCGACGGGGTCTTCCTCGCGATCGGCCACATCCCCAACACCGCGCTGTTCGAGGGCCAGCTCGACCTGGACCCGGTCGGCTATCTCATCGTGAAGGAGCCGAGCACAGCCACGAACGTGCCCGGCGTCTTCGCTTGCGGCGACGCCATGGACGCCGTGTACCGGCAGGCGGTCACCGCGGCCGGGACCGGCTGCAAGGCGGCGATCGACGCCGAGAGGTACCTCGCCTCGTTCGAGTGACGACGTACTCTGGAATGGCGCCGTCGCTCTGGACGTTCCTCGCACATACGACGACGTGACAGCAGACCAGACCAAGAAGGAGAGCAGATGTCCGTCCCGGCGGTGACCACCACCGAGTGGCAGTCCGAGGTCCTCGACGCGGACAAGCCCGTTCTCGTCGACTTCTGGGCGGAGTGGTGCGGACCGTGCCGCATGGTCTCCCCGATCGTCGACGAGATCGGCAGTGAGAACGCCGACAGCCTCAAGGTCGTCAAGCTGAACGTCGACGAGAATCCGCAGACGGCGCGTGACTACGGCGTCATGTCGATCCCGACGCTGATGGTCTTCAAGGGCGGCGAGCCGGTGAAGCGGATGGTCGGGGCGAAGGGGAAGCAGGCCCTCCTCGCCGACCTCGCCGGGTTCATCTAGTCGGGGGTCTACGGTCCGCGCAGCCACGAGAGACTTGTGTGGCTGCGCTCCACTTCTTGAGACCCCCGAACCGCCACTGCGCCTAGGCCTTGCCCCGCGGTTCTACCATCACCGCTCATGGCAGAGCCGATCGAAGCGGGGGCGAGGGGTCCAGCCGTCCAGGACATCCAGCTCCGGCTCCAGCGTCTGGGCTTCGGCTGCGGCGACGACGAGCTGGGGATCTTCGAACGGTCCACCGATGCTGCCGTCCGGACCTTCCAGCAGCAGCGCGGGCTCGCGTCGGACGGGAGAGTCGGCAACGAAACGTGGCTCGCGCTCGTCGAGGCGGGCAGGACGCTCGGCGACCGGACGCTCTACCTGACCGAGCCGATGATGCGGGGCGACGACGTCCGTGAGCTCCAGCGGCGGCTCGTCCGACTCGGGTTCGACGCCGGCAACGTCGACGGGGTCTTCGGGCCGGAGACCGCCGCGGCGCTGCGGGAGTTCCAGCTCAACGTCGGACTTCGGGAGGACGCGATCGTCGGCCACGACGTCGTCGCGACCCTCCGGCGCCTCCATCGCCAGCACCAGTCCGCGTCGGCATCCGTCATCCGGGAGCGGGAGGCACTGTTCCGCGCACCACTTCGGAGCACGCTGGCCGGCGCGCGGATCATGCTCGACCCCGGACGCGGACCGGACGCGCCGGGACGCTTGTCGCCGACCGGTCACGCCGAGCACCAGGTCTGCTGGGAGATCAGCAACCGGGTCGAGGGCCGGCTCCTCGCCCGCGGTGCGAGCGTCACGCTCGCGCGCGGGCCCGGGACCACCCCATCACCCTCCGAGCGTGCCCGCCTGGCGAACTCCGAGGACGTCGAGCTGGTCCTCTCGATCCACCTCAACGCGCTTCCGTCCAGCAACGCGCGGGGCGTGGCCGCCTACTACTTCGGCGAAGGCGCCTTCGTCAGCGAAGCCGGCCGCCGGCTGGCGGAGCTCGCCGTGGACCGCGTCGTCGAGCGGACGGGGACGCTCCACTGCCGGGCGCACCCCTCGACCGTCGCGCTCCTACGTGAGACACGCGCTCCGACCGTCATCGTGGAGCCGGGCTTCGTGACCCATCCGGAGGAGGGGCGACTGCTCTCCGACCCTACGCACCAGGAGGAGATCGCCGACGCGCTGTCGGAGGCGATCAGCGAGTACCTCACCGGCGAGCTGCCGCTCCACGCGGCGGGTTGATCACCGGCTGCTCCGTCCCGGTGCGGGCTCCGGCCGGCGAGCTCCGATCTGGCCGAGCACCGCGTCGATCGCCAGCTCGATGGTGTCCCCGAGGCGGACCAAGCTGCGGACGTCGAGGCGGTGCAGCGGGTAGCGCGGATGCTCCCGATGGAGCGCGAACCCCTCGTGCAGCAGCCAGGTGCCGGGCAGCACGCAGGTCCCCTCGCGATGCCGGCGGTCCCCGTAGGCCTCGACTGCGCGGCGGTCCGTCCGCAGCGCCTCCTTGATCGCAGCGTGGACGAGGACCCGGCCGAGATGTCCGCCCCGGAACGGCGGCTCGACCCACAGGGTGGCGAGGAACAGGGCGTCCTTCGAGATCCGCGGCACAGGCGCTCGGCGGGGCGCGAAGGCCTCCGGCGGCCCGAAGAGGCACCAGCCGACCACCTGCCCGTCGACGCGCACGACCCGACCAGGCACCTGCGGCGTCCCCGACACCTCGCCGAGCTCCAACGACCGCCACCAAGCCGTCTTCTGCACCACCGGATCGCCGGCGAGCTCGTCGTCGACGTCGACGGGTCGGGGTGCGCCGAACTCCCAGAAGAGACACCGCTTGCACCGGACGGGCAGCAGCTCGAGCGAGTCCGCGGTGAGTTCCGCGACTCGTCTGCTCACCGGCGCCGCGACCTGTCACGTGCCCGCCGACGGTCGCGGGGAAGGACGAGACCCGCGAGGGCACCGGCGAGCGTGCCGAGCGCGAAGCCCACGAGCATCCGTCGCCAGCCGCCGGGGGCGACGATCCGCGGGGTGGGTGGCTCGTCGCCCGTCTCGACCGCCGGAAGACCGGAGCGAACCGCATCGTCCGTCACGGGAACCGCCTGGGCGAGGAGTACCCTGACGATGCTAACGGAGGCAGCAGGAGGATGGTGCTCGACGTGGTGTGCGGCTGGGCGAGGACTGAGCGTCATCCGGCAAGGCGCGGCGAGCGCCGCGCAGCAGCGCTGCGCAAGCGAGTCCGCAACGCAGCCAGGGGCGATCTGGACCGGCCAGACGTGCGCCAGAGTCGGACACCAGCCTCCTAGACCAGCGGGTTCGCGTTGCGTCTCGACACCGACCCATACCTCGAGCGGTACGCCGCGCGGACGCGCGGGATGACGGCGTCGGAGATCCGTGCCCTCTTCGCCGTCGCCTCCCGGCCCGACGTCGTCAGCCTCGCGGGTGGGATGCCGTTCACGGCCGCCCTCGACCTGCAGGCCGTCGAGGACGTCGTCTCGGAGGTCGTCCGTGACCACGGGGCCACCGCGCTCCAGTACGGCGAGGGCCAGGGGCGGGCCGGCCTGCGCGAGCAGCTCGCGGGCGTGATGGCGTCGGAGGGCGTGCCCGGTCACACCGACGATCTCGTCGTGACCGTCGGCGGCCAGCAGGGCATCGAACTCGTCGCGAAGCTGTTCGTGGATCCCGGCGACGTCGTCCTGGCCGAGGGGCCCACCTACGTCGGTGCGCTGGGGGCGTTCTCGAGCTACGAGACCGAGGTCCGCCACGTGCCGATGGACGACGACGGGCTCATCCCCGAGGCGCTCGAGGACCAGCTCGACCGTCTGGTGGACGAGGGCCGCCGCGCGAAGCTGCTCTACACCGTGCCGAACCACCAGAACCCCGCGGGCGTCTCGCTCTCCGTGGCGCGACGCGAGGCGATCGCCGACATCGTCACGCGCCGTGACCTCCTCGTCGTGGAGGACAACCCCTACGGCCTCCTCGACTTCGAGGGGCGCACCTGGCCCGCGATCCGCAGCCTGATCCCGGACCGGGTGATCTACATCGGCACGATGTCGAAGACCTTCGCGCCGGGAGCGCGCATCGGCTGGGTGGCGGCGCCGGGGCCGATCCGCGACAAGCTCGTCCTGCTGCTCGAGGCGGCGGACCTCTGTCACTCGAACCTCACGCAGATGATCGTCGAGCGCTGGCTGCAGCGGCAGCCCTGGATCGACCAGGTGAAGCGGTTCCGGGAGGTCTACCGCGAGCGCGCGGAGGCGACGCTGGCCGGGCTCGCCGAGGAGTTCCCGAGGGGATGCACCTGGACCAGGCCGACGGGAGGGTTCTACGTCTGGCTGACGGTCCCAGCCGGCATCGACACGGCGGGGCTACTCGCCAAGGCCGTGTCCCACCGGGTCGCCTACGTCCCGGGAACCGGGTTCTTCGCCGACGGCCAGGGTCATGACCGGATGCGGCTGTGCTACTCGTACCCCGATCCCGACACGATCCGCGAAGGTCTCGCGCGACTCGGCGCGCTGCTCCACGACGAGCTCGCGCTGGTCGAAGCGGTCTACGGATCCCCGGAGAGCTCCCCATGACCGCCGACCGCCTGCCGCACGTCGCCGTCCTGTCCGGTGGCCTCTCCCTGGAGCGCGAGGTCAGCCTCCGGTCCGGCAGCCGCGTCGCGGATGCGCTCGCCGATCGCGGCTACCCGGTGAGGCGACTCGACGTCGACGCGGAGCTCGTGGGCCGCCTCACCGACGGGGACTTCGACGTCGCCTTCCTCGCACTCCACGGCGCCGTCGGAGAGGACGGCACGATCCAGTCGATCCTCGAGTTGCTCGACCTGCCCTACACCGGCCCGGACGCGCTCGCCTCGACGCTCGCGTGGGAGAAGCCGATCGCCAAGGGCCTCTACCGCCGCGCCGGTCTGCCGACCCCGGACGACGTCACGCTCAGCTCCACCGCGTTCCGCGACATCGGCGCCTCCGCCGCCATCCAGCGCATCACCGACGCGATCGGCCTCCCCCTCGTCGTCAAGCCGGCGACCGGCGGATCGGCGCTCGGCATCACGTCCGCGCAGCGGGTCGAGGAGATCCCGAGTGCGATCGTGTCCGCGCTCTCCTACGCCGACGCCGTCCTCATCGAGCGGCACGTCGAGGGCACGGAGGTCGCCGTGTCCGTCCTCGACGGGAAGCCGCTTCCGGCGGTCGAGATCCAGCCGAAGGAGGGCGCCTACGACTTCAGCGCCCGGTACACCGCAGGCGCGACCGAGTTCCACGTCCCAGCCCGCCTCGACGACGACGTCCTCGCCCGCTGTGCCGACGTGGCCGTCACCGCGTACGAGGCGATCGGCGCCCGTCACGTCTCCCGCGCCGACCTCGTCGTCGACGCCGAGGGGACCGCCTGGCTGCTCGAGCTCGACACCTGCCCCGGCCTCACCGAGACGTCGCTGCTGCCGATGGCCGCGCTCGCCGCGGGGATGGACTTCGCTGATCTCGTGGAACGCCTGCTCCGCCTCGCCGTCGGCGACGGTGTCGACCGGGATGGGTGAGGACGGCAAGCGCGCTGCTGGCCGGGCCGCCGCCGAACTCGTCGAAGGAGGGATGCGGCTCGGCCTCGGGACCGGCTCCACGGTGGCCCACTTCCTCGAGGCGCTCGCGGAGCGCGACCTCGACGTCGCCGGCGTCCCGACGTCGGAATCGACCGCGACACGCTGCCGCGAGCTCGGCATCGCCGTGCTCCCGCCCGATGAGGTCCACGACCTCGACCTGACCGTCGACGGGGCCGACGAGCTCGAGCGCGCGCTCAACCTGACGAAGGGGGGCGGTGGCGCTCTCCTCCGCGAGAAGGTCGTGGCGTGGAATTCCCGCCGCGTCGTCGTCATCGCGACCCCCGACAAGGTCGTCGACCGCCTCGCGGACTCCTTCCCGCTGCCGGTCGAGGTCGTCGTCTTCGCCGAGGCCTCCGTCCGCCGCGCGCTCGAGGCGCTCGGTTTCGAGGTGCGTGTTCGCGACGGTGGGGACTACCGCACCGACGACGGCAACCTGGTCCTCGACGCCCGTGCCGACGGCGGCATCGAGGACCCTGCGAGGATGGAGATGATCCTCGCGATGATCCCCGGCATCGCCGAGAGCGGCCTGTTCGTCGATCTCTGCGACGTCGCCCTGCTCGGCCACGACGACGGGACCGTGCAGACGCTCGAGCCGGTCGCGGACTGACCGCGGCTCCGAGGGGCCGGACTCCGACCCTCCTCCTGCGTTCCCTCGCCGGCACCCTTGTGACCCGCCCGGCGTCGGTCCGCCGGCTCGGTCACTCTCTACGGCGCCTCCCCGAGGCGCCTCCGTAGAGTCGTCGGGTCGGGTCCGGCCCCCTATCCGCCACTCTCCAGCCGCGTACGAGGTCCTACGTGAGCGGTTGCTCCTGCACGGGGATGTCGCGTTCGAGGCCGTGGGCGATCACGCCGACGATCCGTTCGAGGTCGTCGACCGACGCGAAGTCGATCTGCACGCGTCCCGTCCGCGCACCCATCCGCACCGAGACGCGGGTCTGGAGCGCATCCGAGAGCCTCGACTCGAGGTCGGCGAGGCCCGGGGCATGGAGCCGCCTCCTGGTGCTGCGGGCCGGGTTGCGGGTCGGGCTGCCTCCGTCCTCGTTCCAGAGGCGGGCGATCTCCTCGGTGGCGCGGACCGACAGCCCCTCGGCGACGATCTTCGCCGCGAGCCGCTCCTGCTCGGCCGTGCTGGCCAGTGACAGCAGCGCCTTCGCGTGGCCGCCGGAGAGCACACCCGCAGCGACCCGCCGCTGCACGCCCGGTGGAAGCGAGAGCAGGCGCAACGCGTTCGAGATCGTCGGGCGGCTCCGCCCGAGCCGGGAGGCCAGCTCCTCCTGGGTGACGCCGAAGTCGTCCAGCAGCTGCCGGTATGCCGCCGCTTCCTCGAGGGGGTTCAGCTGCGTGCGGTGGATGTTCTCGATGAGCGCCTCACGCAGGAGCTCGCCCTCGCCGGTCTCGCGGACGATCGCCGCGATCGTGGGGAGCCCGAGCTGCCTCACGGCCCGCAGCCGGCGCTCGCCGACGACGAGCTCGAAGCGGCCGCCCCCGAGTTCGCGGACCACCACCGGCTGGAGAAGCCCCACCTCACGGATGGAGGCGGCGAGTTCGCTCAGCTCGTCCTCGTCGAAGATCTCGCGTGGCTGGCGGCGGTTGGGCTCGATCGCCGTCACGGGAAGGTCCCGGAGCGTCCGCTCCGGCGCCTCGCTGGCCGGGATGAGGGCGTGCAGCCCCCGGCCCAGGCCGCGTCGCTCGCTCATGCTGTCTCCTCTGGACGGGTGTCGGTCAGGTCGTCGAGCGCGGATCGAGGCTGGGCGGCGAGGCCGAGGCGCTCCCCGAGCTCGCGGGCAAGGCGCCGGTACGCGAGCGCCCCCCGGCTGGTCGGGTCGAAGACGGTGATCGGCTGCCCGAAACCGGGGGCTTCGGACAGGCGCACCGAGCGCGGGATGACGGTGCGGAACACCTGCGGTCCGAAGTAGCTGCGGACCTCTGCCGCCACTTGCTCGGCGAGCCGCGTCCGGCCGTCGAACATCGTCAGCACGACCCCGACGACCCCGAGCGCGGGATTGAGGCTGCGCTGCACGAGCTCGATGGACTGCACCAGCTGGCCGACCCCTTCGAGCGCGTAGTACTCGCACTGGATCGGCAGGAGGACCTCGTCCGCCGCGACGAGCGCGTTCACGGTCAGCAGGCCGAGGGTCGGCGGGCAGTCGACGATCACGAGGTCGTGGTCGGACCTCACCGGCTCGAGCGCCTGGCGGAGTTTGAGCTCGCGAGAGAACGCCGGCACGAGCTCGATCTCGGCGCCCGCGAGATCGAGGCTCGACGGGCAGAGATCGAGACCATCGATCGGGGTCCGAGCGATCGCCGCCGACATCGGGTCGCCGTCGACGACGACCGAGTACGTCGACGGCTCGCCCTGCGCGACGCGGAGCCCGAGCCCCGTGGTGGCGTTGCCCTGGGGGTCGAGGTCGATGAGCAGGACGTGGAGACCGGCCTCGGCGAGCGCAGCCGCGAGCGAGACCGCGGTCGTCGTCTTACCGACCCCGCCCTTCTGGTTCGCAACGCACAGGACGTGCGCAGAGCGCACATCGGCGTCGCTCCGAGGCGCTCGGCCCGTCTTCACCGCGCCCGAGCTGGAAGCTTCTTCCATATCCGGGGTCCTGTCGGTCGGTCGCTCGTGGCCGGACGACGTCTCGTCACGTGAGGCGACACGCACGTAGTACTCGCTGCTCGCAATCTCTCGTGGGACTACGTTGCGCGCAGCTACGGGAGACTTGTGTGGCTGCGCTCCACTTCTTGAGCCCCCCGATCTCCCCACCCCCCAGGCGTCGCCGCGGCGCTCAGGCGGCGGCGACCCGGCGTCCTCATCGCGTCGGAACCAGTCCCGCAACCGCCAGGCCTATGTCCGGGGGCGCGCGATGGTAACCACAAGCGGTCGTGTGAATGCGAGCACCTCGACCGTGGCGCCGGCCGCAGCGATGACGTCGCGCGCGGCGTCGAGCTCCTCCACCCACCGCGCGCCCTTCACCGCGAAGAGCCGACCGCCGGGCTTGAGGGAGGGCAGCACCCAGGGGACGAGACGCGCGAGCGGGGCGACCGCACGCGCCGTCGCGAGGTCGAAGCGGTCCGCGAGGGGGCCACGGGCTGCCTCTTCGATGCGGGCGTGCACGACATCCACCTCGACGCCGAGGTCCACCGCGGTGTCGGCGAGGAAGCGCGCCTTCTTGCCGGTCGCCTCGACGAGGGTCACGTCGAGATCCGGACGCAGAACCGCGATCACGAAGCCTGGGAAGCCCCCTCCCGACCCGACGTCGACGAGGCGGGCCGGACCTGGGGGCAGGAGCTCGGCGAGCGCGACGGACTCGCCGAGGTGACGGTCCTCGAGCTCCCCGAGCGCGCGGGACGACACGAGGTTGTGCGGCGACGCCCGGACCGCGGCGAGGTGGCGCCGGAGCGTGTCACTGCTCGCCTCGTCCATCGCGCGGACCGTACCCACCCCGACGCGTTCCACGTGGAACGGCCCCCGGCTCGAAGCCGCGCACTCGGACCGTCCGACGTGGAACGGCGATCAGTTCGCTCGGGGGACTACGTCTCACGCCGCCCTGAGAGACTGGATGGCGTCCCTCGACTCCTTGAGTCCCCCGGAACTCCTAGTCCTCGGGGACGATGACGACGCGTCGCGTCGGCTCGCGGCCGCGGCTCAGGCTCGTCACGCCGTCGCGCGCCGCGACGAGCTGATGCACCTGCTTGCGCTCGAAGACGTCCATCGGCTCGAGCCGCTGCTCCTCCCCGGTCTCGAGCGCGTCCTCGACCGCCTCCTCCGCCTTCTCGAGCACCTTCTCCAGGCGACGGGCGCGGTAGCCCTCGACGTCGATGATGACGCGGCAGCGGCGCTCGAACTGACGCTGGAGCGCGGAACGGAGCAGCTCCTGGAGCGCGTCGAGCGTCATCCCTCGCCGGCCGATGAGCCGACCGGAGCCGCTGTTCACGACCTCGACCTCGGCGTGATCCTCGTGGACACGCAGCTGCAGGTCGCCTCCGACCCCCATCGCGTCGAGGACCCCCTCGAGGAAGTCGGCCGCCGCGTCGGCCTCCTGGTCGAGATCCTCGATCGTGATCTCGTCGGTCTGCTCCTCGTCGTCCTCGTCCTCCTCCACCTCTTCTTCGACCTCTTGGTCATGCTCGTAGGCCGCCGCCTCTTCCTCGTCAGCGGCCTCCTCGGTCGGTGTCTCGAGGGCGGCCTCGATCTCGCCCTGCACGGCGATCTCCACCGCGACGGCACCGAACCCGTCGAGTTCGACGCCCTCCACCGCGATGTCCACGTGCGTCGCCGCTTCGTCGACGTCCGCCAACTCCGCGAGGGCCGCCCGCACGGCGGCCTCGATCGTCGACCCTTCCCCCTTGACCTTCTTCGTCATCTCTTCTCCTCGCGCACTCAGCGCCTCTTCCTCTTCGGCAGGTGTTCGGTCGACCCGCCGCGGGCCCCGCGCTTCGGGCCCGCCCCTGGCCTCGGTTGCGGCTTTGGCGCCTGCCGCGGCTTCTCGGCCGGCTTGGCCTTTCCCTGGCCGTCGGCGGTCGGGCCGCTGGCGGACTTCTGTCCGCCCTCCTTCTTGCCCCCTGTCTCACCGTCGGGATGCGTCACCTCGTAGGCGATGATCGCCTGCTGCGCCACCTGCCAGAGGTTCGTCGTCACCCAGTAGATCAGGACACCGATCGGCAGCGACTGTGCAACGACCGCCAGGAAGACCGGCATCACGTACATCATGATCTTCTGCTGCGTCGCCTGCTGTGACCCTGCTGCGGCGGCGCCGCGTGCGATCATCTGCCGTTGCGTCACGAACATCGAGACGACCATCAGGACGATGAGGACCCAACCCCACACGTCCGTGTTCGCGGCCTCGCCGAGCGGCGAGAACACGTAGAAGTCGGCGTCCGCCAGCTCGCTGCCGCGATCGTTGAGCACGCGGAACAGAGCGAAGAAGATCGGCGCCTGGAGCAGGAGCGGGAGGCAACTCGCGGCGGGGTTGACGCCGCGCTCCTTGTAGAGCGCCATCAACTCTTCGTTCTGCTTCGCCTTCTGCGCCTTGTACTTCTCCGGCTTCTTCTTCATCTGGTCGCGATCGACCTTGTACTTCTTCTTGATGCGCTCCACCTCGGGCTGGAGCGACTGCATCGCCTTCATGCTCCGCGTCTGCTTCACCGCGAGCGGAAGGAGCAGGACACGGATGGCGATGGTGAGCCCGATGATCGCCCAGCCCCAGGCGTGGAGGCCGGTGAAGGCGAAGATGTCGTGGAGCCCAGCGAGGCTGTCCCTCACGAGGCCGAGCAGCCATTCCCAGACGATCACCGGCGGTCCTCTCTGGATGCCCCGCGGGTCGCCGGCACATGGTCGACGCCACCGGGGTTCCACGGATGGCAGCTCAGGACGCGCCGGACCGACAGCCAGGTCCCCCGGAACGCGCCGTGCGTCCGCAGGGCCTCGAGGGCGTAGGTGCTGCACGACGGGTAGAAGCGGCAGCGCGGAGTTCGCATCGGGGCGGTGGCCCGCCACAACAGCACCGGCAGGCTCAGGATCCGCGCGAGCAGCGTCGGACGGGTTTCCGTGGAGTGGTGCTCTCTCACTGAGCGTTCCTCAACACGCCGAGCTCGTCGCCGAGCAGCGTCAGTTCCGCGGACACGTCACCGGCCCGCGCCGCCGCGCAGTCGGCGCGGGCCACGAGCACCACATCCACGGCATCGCGCCAGGCGACGCCGCGCGACGCCGCGCGCAGAAGTCGCTTCGTGCGATTCCGCGCGACGGCCGTGCCGACCTTCCGTGATGCGGTCACCGCCACGCGTGCGGGACGGTCACCGCTCTCACGCGCGTGCACGACGAGAAGCCGTCCTGCGCGGCGACGGCCGTGTCGCAGGACCTCCGAGATCTCACGTGAGGAACGGAGCCGTTCCAAGGATGCGGTCTCGATGGTCGTCACACGCCCAGGCGGGTGCGACCCTTCCTGCGCCGGCCCTTGACGACCGCCTTGCCCCCACGGGTCCGCATACGGGAGCGGAAGCCGTGCTTGCGAGCGCGGCGACGCTTCTTCGGTTGGTACGTGCGCTTCACGGGATCTGCCCTCCCGGGTGCCAAGGGACACGCTGCATGGCGCGACAGTCGTCTTTCGGTCCTCCCGATGCGGAGGACCATGGCCGGTGCGCGTCGGGCGTCGAACCAAGCGGAGTGTACGGACGCGCCTCCGAAAGGGTCAAACGGTCTCCCGGTCGCGAGAGTTCCCGACGACGATGACGACGACGCTGGGAAGCCCGGACGGGTGCTGTGCAGGAAGCCGAAGCGGCCTACCAGGGGACGTGGCGTCGAATGGACCCTCTGTCACAGAGTGCGTCCAAACGTGCGCCTACCAAGACGGCGCGTGAGATAAACGTGCGTCGGACGCGCAATATCATTGTGGAAAACCCCTTGCGGACCCACTGGACCCGACGCTAGCATCCCGCCCCTCAGGTGCGATCGGGGCGCGGCACCTTCCTCACCCGCTCCGGTCGGGACGACGACCCGCCGCCACATCCGGGCGACCGGCCACGGTGGCCGTGCGAGGTGGTGCGGCCTTCCCCCGCGTCCGCGCCAGGGGAGACGTGGTCTTTCCACAGTTGTGGACATCCCTGTGGAAAGGTCGATTGGAGCGCATACGCAGACGGAGGGGAGACCGTTGGCAGGTTCCACCTTGTTCGACCTCGCGGCGCTCTGGGAGGAGAGCCTCGCGGAAGTGACCCAGGTCGTGACGTCGCCGGCGCAGCGCAACTGGTTGACTGCGACACGACCGGTGGGGTACTCGGAGGGAACCGTCGTCCTCGCGGCGCCCCACACCTTCGCTCGGGAATGGCTGAACGCGCGTTGTTCCGACCGCCTTCGCGAGGCCCTCAGCGAGGCGGCGGGCGAACAGCTCGAAGTCGTCATCACCGTGCAGCCCAACCCGGAGCCCTTCGCCGACGCGGGTCACCGAGCCGCGCCCGTCGTGGCCGCGGAAGGCGCGACTGCGACCGCCCTGGCAGCACCCCCGGATCCGGTCGGCGAGCCGCTGCAGGCGCCCGGTCGGCCCCCGGGCCCCACGGTCGACTACGCCCGACCCGACGAGCCGCGACCCGACGACCCCAGCCATCTGAACCCGCGCTACATCTTCGACAACTTCGTCATCGGCCCGTCCAACCGCTTCGCGCACGCCGCGGCATTCGCGGTCGCCGAAGCACCCGCTCGCGCCTACAACCCCCTCTTCATCTACGGCGGTGCGGGGCTCGGCAAGACCCACCTGCTGCACGCGGTCGGCCACTACGTCCGCTCCCTCTACCCGCGCCTCAAGGTCCGCTACGTCACGACCGAGCAGTTCACGAACGAGTTCATCAACGCGGTCCAGCAGCGCACGAACTCGGCCTTCCAGCGCAAGTACCGCGAAGCCGACATCCTGCTCGTCGACGACATCCAGTTCCTCGAGCGCGCGGAGCGGACGCAGGAGGAGTTCTTCCACACCTTCAACGCGCTCCACAACGCCGAGAAGCAGATCGTCATCAGCTCGGACCGTCAGCCGAAGCAGATCAGCGCCCTCGAGGACCGTCTGCGCAGCCGCTTCGAGTGGGGACTGATCACCGACGTCCAGCCGCCCGACCTCGAGACGCGCATCGCGATCATCACGCGTAAGTCCACGTACGAGAACCTCGACGTTCCCAGCGACGTGCTCGAGCTCATCGCCGAACGGGTGCAGAGCAACATCCGCGAGCTCGAGGGGGCGCTCATCCGTGTCACCGCGTTCGCGAGCCTCCAGCGCACCGACATCGATCGTGAGCTGGCCGAGCTGGTCCTGAAGGATCTCCTGCCGTCGGAGTCCACGCGCGACATCACCGTCCAGCTCATCCAGGACGAGGTCGCGGGCTACTTCGACCTGAGCGTCGAGGACCTGTGCTCACCGTCGCGGACGAAGCAGCTCGTCACCGCACGGCAGATCGCGATGTACCTGATCCGTGAGCTCACCGACCTGTCCCTGCCCCGGATCGGCAAGGCCTTCGGCAACCGCGACCACACCACGGTGATGCATGCGGAGCGCAAGATCGCGAAGCTGATGAAGGAGCGTCGTGCGATCTACGAGCAGGTTCAAGAACTCACGAACCGGGTCAAGATCCAGGCGCGCAGCACATGACGACGGGACGTGGATAGCGTGTGGAGGACGGGTGGACGCAGTGTGAACACAACGGGGGCGAACGACTCACATCGATGTGAGATGCGGACAAGTGGGTCGGTCATCCGCGTCACGTCCACACCGTGTCCACGGTGGAGGACACCGGCTGACCTGCTGCGATGCTGCTCGTCCCCAGCTTCCACACCCCAGATGACTATGACGAGATAGAAGTATCCTCTTTCCCTCCTACTGCACGGGTGTGGGAAGACGCAGGAGATGGCCTTGAAGCTGAGAGCAGAACGAACCGAATTCGTCGAGGCGATCGCGTGGGCGTCGAGGACCGTCGGCGCTCGCGCCGCCTTGCCCGCCCTCGCCGGCGTCGTCCTCGACGCCCGGGAAGGACAACTGACGTGCCGAGCGACCGACCTCGAGGTCTCTTCCGAGGTGTCGGTCCCGGCCCAGGTGCATGAACCTGGAACCGTGCTCTTGCCGGGGCGTCTCCTGGCCCAGCTGGCGGCACGTCTGCCGGATGCCCCGGTCGAGCTCGAGGGCCAGCCCGACCGTGTCGTGCTGACATGCGGGCGTGCCACCTTCGGGATGCGTGGGATGGCGGTCGACGACTTCCCGCGGCTGCCCGAGCCTGCGTCGGACGCCCCCAGGGGGGTGGTCAAGGCCGAGTCGTTCGCCCGGCTCGTCAACCAGGTCGCTCGCGCGGCTTCGACCGACGAGGCTCGACCGGTGCTCACCGGCGTGAAACTCGAGGCCTCCGCGGACCGACTCGTCGCGGCCGCGACCGACAGCTATCGCCTGGCTGTGAGAGGCCTCTCGTGGGGGGAGTCGGTGGAAGGGGCGGCACTCGTGCCGGCGCGGGCACTGTCCGAAGCCGCGAAGGCGGCCAGCGAGGCCGGTGGTGACGTCACCCTGATACTGGAGGAGGGTCAGGTCACCTTCCTCTTCGGCGACCGCCGACTGACGACGCGGCTCATCGAGGGGAGCTTCCCCGACTACGGCGGCCTCCTGCCCGACGAACACGAGACGAGCGTCGTAGTCGACCGCGCCGCCTTCGTGGAAGCGCTGCAGCGTGTCGCGGTCGTCGCGCTGGGACAGGCGAACACCCCGGTGTCGCTGACGTTCGAGGTCGGGACGTTGGAACTCACAGCGGGCAACCAGGAACTCGGAGACGCGACGGAGTCGCTGCCCGTCGACGTCGACGGTCCCGGCCTGACGATCGCGTTCAACCCGATGTTCCTCCTCACCGGGCTCGAGGCGACCGGGACCGATCAGGTCAGGATCGAGCTCCGGGACGGCTTGAAGCCGGCGGTCGTGCGGCCTCACGGGGAGGAGCAGGTCGACGACTTCGTCTACCTCCTCATGCCGGTTCGGACCAGCTGAGTCGCGCTCGGACCAACCACGCAGGCGTGAAGGGAGACCATGCTCCTCCGACGCCTCGAGGTGAGCGACTTCCGCTCGTACCGACACGCGGTCTTCGAGCTCGCCCCGGGCGCCACCATCCTGCTGGGACCGAACGCCCACGGGAAGACCAACCTCCTCGAGGCGATGCACCGCGTGGGGACCGGGACGTCCCACCGGACGACGTCGGACGCGCCACTCGTCCGTGAGGGAGCGGAAGCGGCCGTGGTCCGGGTGTCGCTGTCGACCGACGCCGGGCGGAACCGGTCCGTGGAGCTCGAGCTGCGCCCCGGTCGCGGCAGCAGGGCCAGGGTCGACGGCCAGGACGTCGCGCGGACGAGCCACGCGGTCGGGGTGGTGCGCGTGGTGCTGTTCGCGCCGGAGGATCTCGCGATCGTCCGTGGCGACCCCTCGGAGCGGCGCCGGTTCCTCGACGACGTGCTGGCGCAGCGCCGGCCCGCGTTCGCCGCGACGCGGGCGGAGTACGAACGGGTCCTCCGGCAGCGGAACCAGCTTCTGCGCTCGGCGCGCGGGCTCGACCGGACGCCGTCGACGCTCGAGGTGTGGACCGAGGAGCTCGTTCGTCACGCCACGGCGCTGACCGCGGCACGGATCGCAGCGGTCCACGCAATCGCCGGTCCCACCGAACGCTTCTACGCCGAGCTTGCGGACCGTCCGGAGTCCGTGCGACTCAGCTATCGCTCGGCGGCCGGGCTCGAGATTCCCGCCGACCCGGACGCCGGGGTGCCGGACCCGGGCCCCATCGAGGATCTCCTCCGCCGGTCGCTCGTGGACGTCGCGGCCGAGGAGCGGGCGCGCGGAGTCACCCTCGCCGGGCCGCACAGGGACGATCTCGACCTGTCGATCCGCGACCTCCCGGTTCGTGGCTACGCGAGCCACGGCCAGCTCTGGTCGCTCGCCCTGGCCCTCCGGCTCGCGACGTACGACGTGCTCGCCGACGTCGGGGACCGGCCGGTCGTGCTCCTCGACGACGTCTTCGCGGAGCTCGACGACGCGCGACGGGAACGGCTTGCCGCTCTCTCGGACCGGTGGGAGCAGGTCGTGGTGTCGGCCGCCTCGGAGCGCGACGTCCCCCTCGAGGGCGACCGCGTCGAGGTGCGGCTCGAGGACGGGGCGAGCACCCTGGCCAGGCGCGGCCGGCCGTTGCGCGGCGTCGTAGGGGACGCCTCATGAGCGACTCAAGCAGCGGCAGCGGCAGTCGCCAGAACATGAGCGGCTCAAGCAGCGGCAGCGGCAGCCGCCAGAACATGAGCGGCCGGCCGGACCCGCCCCCTCCCCAGGACGTCACCTGGGTCGACGAGGACGACACGCTGCGCACGGCGGGGTCGCCACGGGCGCTCGGGGAACTCCTCGAGGCGCTCGCCGAACGGCGTCGCTGGGGTGCCCGCCTCGAGGCTGCCGGCATCTTCTCGAGCTGGGACGAGATCGTCGGTCCCGACTTCGCGCGCCGCTGCGAACCGGTCCGACTGGCCGGCGGCGTGCTCGTCGTCCGGGCGGAGAGCCAGGCCTGGGCGACCCAGATCGGCTACCTCGAGGGCGAGATCCGCCGGCGCGCCGACGAGGCGCTCCGACCCGGGCTCGTGCGCCAGGTGAAGGTCACCGTCGGTCCTCTGCAAGGCACCACGAAGCGCCGTTCCTGAGTCCACAGGAGAGGTGCCGCCAGGTCGGTGAGAAGGCCGTCCTCTGGTAGGATTCGACCCGACGGATGGGCCTCCAAAACCGGCTGAGGGACGAGCAACGGGCTCCCCATCCGCGACGAGATCGCAGTCTCACCGCACGCGATGTCTGGCTCCTGCCGTGCCCGATGACGGCCGGCCTTGAAGGGCCGCGAGTCCTGCGCCAGACCTCGAACGTCGGGTCGGGCTGCGCCTGATCGTCCTCAGCACGGAGGAGAGCGGCTTGGCCCAGGCGGCGAGCGTCGGTCGGAGCGCGGAGTACAGCGCGAAGAACATCACCGTCCTCGAGGGTCTCGAGGCGGTCCGGAAGCGTCCCGCGATGTACATCGGCACGACCGGACTCCGTGGCCTGCACCACCTCGTCTGGGAGGTCGTCGACAACGCCGTCGACGAGGCCCTCGCGGGGCGCTGCGACCACATCGAGGTGAGCCTGCTGGCCGGCGGCGGGGTCCGGGTCACCGACGACGGCTCCGGCATCCCGGTCGACCTCCACGAGAAGGAGGGCCGTTCGGCGCTCGAGGTCGTCCTGACCGTCCTCCACGCCGGCGGCAAGTTCGACAAGCAGGCCTACGCGGTCTCCGGCGGTCTCCACGGCGTCGGCGTGTCGGTCGTGAACGCCCTCTCGCAACGGCTCGTCGCCGAGGTGAAGCGGGACGGCAAGCTCTGGCGGCAGGAGTACGTCCGGGGGCTCCCGAACGGTCACGTCGAGCCGGTGGCCGACGCCGACGACACCGGCACGGTGATCACCTTCTGGCCCGACACCGAGGTCTTCGAGTCGGTCACCTTCTCCGCCGACACGATCACCCGCCGCCTGCGCGATACGGCATTCCTCACCGCCGGCCTCCGCATCACCTTCGTCGACGAGCGCACCGACCCCGAGGTCAGGGGGCTTGCGGAGGGAGAGGTCGCCGAACCGGTCACGGAGGTGTTCCACTTCCCCGGCGGCCTACGCGACTTCGTCGAGCACATCCGCGGGACGAAGAGCAAGGAGGCGATGCACGAGCCGATCCACTTCTCTCACGAGGAGATCGGCCCGAACGGGGCGCAGTCGGTCGAGGTGGCCCTCGTCTGGATCAACGACTACTCCGACTCCATCCTCTCCTTCTGCAACACGATCAACACCCACGAGGGCGGGACCCACGACGAGGGGTTCCGCACCGCCGTGACCCAGGCCGTCAACCGGTACGCGAAGCAGGCGAGCCTGCTCCGCGCGAAGGAGGTCGACTCGCTGACGGGCGACGACCTGCGCGAGGGCCTGATCGCCGTCGTGTCGGTGAAGGTGGGCGACCCCCAGTTCGAGGGGCAGACGAAGACGAAGCTCGGCAACACCGAGGTCAAGTCCTTCGTCCAGACGACGTCGTACTCGGCGCTCCAGACCTGGCTCGAGGAGCACCCGTCGCAGGCGAAGCGGATCGTCGCGAAGGCCGAGGCCGCCGCGCAGAGCCGGATCGCCGCGCGCAAGGCCCGTGACCTCACGCGCCGGAAGACGCTGCTCGACTCGACGTCGCTGCCGGGCAAGCTGGCGGACTGCCAGTCGCGCGACCCCGAGGAGTCCGAGCTCTACATCGTGGAGGGGGACTCCGCGGGCGGGTCCGCGAAGCAGGCGCGCGACCGGCGCTTCCAGGCGATCCTGCCGATCCGCGGGAAGATCCTGAACGTCGAGAAGGCCCGACTCGCCAAGATCCTCGCGAACAACGAGGTCCAGGCGCTCATCACCGCGATGGGGACCGGGATCGGCGAGGAGTTCGACGTCACCAAGACCCGCTACCACAAGCTCATCCTCATGGCGGACGCCGACGTCGACGGCGCCCACATCCGGACCCTGCTGCTCACGTTCATCTTCCGCCACATGCGCGAGCTGGTGGACGCCGGCTACGTCTACATCGCCCAGCCGCCGCTCTACCAGATCAAGCACCCGGCCCGCCGCAACGAGGTCTTCTACGCCTACACCGACCCCGAACGCGACCGGATCCTGGAAGCGCTCCCGAAGGACGGCAAGCTCGACGTGCAGCGCTTCAAGGGTCTCGGCGAGATGGACCCGGAGCAGCTCTGGGAAACGACCATGGACCCCGAGCGCCGCACGCTGAAGCTCGTCACGCTCGAGGACGCCGCGGTCGCCGACGAGCTCTTCACCGTGCTGATGGGTGACGAAGTCGGGCCGAGACGGGCGTTCATCGAACTGAACGCCCGCTACGCCACGGTGGACGTCTGATGGCCGACACCGGAGGAGGCGACGGGCCGGTCCTCGGCCCCGCGGGGGACGGCCCGGCGAGCGATGACATCGTGACCGGCGAGTCCGGCGTGGCCATCGCCGCTCGGGTCGAGCCCGTGG
>JBOHEE010000483.1:0-5613 GCA_050700895.1 Nitriliruptorales bacterium
CGAGATGGGTGCCCCGGCGGCTCGGCGGCAGCGCCCCACCGCCTCCGTCCTGAAGAGACCTCCGACCACGTCGGAAGCGGAATGAGCCCAACCCCAGGTGATCGGGCGGATCGCCTTCAGTCCGCGGTTGCGGCCTCGACGCCGCTGAGCGCCGGGGCGACGCAGACGAGCGCGGGATCGACGGTCTCCGCTATGCGGTCGAGAGCCTCCCGTGTCGGGTCGACCATGCCGACCTCGACGGGACCGGGGATGCCCGTGATCGAGACGATCGCACCGGGGCCCTCGGCACCGGCCAGCCGCGCTACCGCACGCTGGGCTTCCGCGATAGCAGCGAGCGGATAGGGGTTCGCGTCGACCCCGACGACGCCGACACCGAATTCACGGTCGAGCTCGCGTTGGAGCTCCTCCGCGCGGTCGGCGTCGACGCGGACGTGGAACCGACCGTCGCCGCGACGGTCGATGATGCCGACCACCTCGCGCTCAGGATCCCAGCCGTTCGCCACCAGCCACTCCATGACGCGGTTGCTGAGCCGGCTGCGCTCCTCCTCTGCGGCCACCTCCTCGGGGAAGAGCGGCGCCGCGTGGTCCGCGCCCTCTCCACGCGGCTCGGCCATCGCCCGACGGGTCGTCGCCTCGTCGCTCGGCACGCCGAAGTCGGCGCGTGCCTGCTGTGCCTCGGCGACCTCGGGGTCATCGCTGAGCGGCCCGTCCACCTCGCCACGACCGACGAGCTCGTCATCGGCCGTGCACCGCTGCACCGCGTGCCCCTGGAAGACGGCATCGAGTTCCGCCTCGGTCATCGCACGCGGTGGCTCCGGGGGCGGCGGGGCGGTGCCGTCGAAGGCTGGGAGCTCCAGCGACACCTCGTGGAGATCGCCCTCGTAGTACTGCGGCACGGGGACCGTGAAGCGCGACGGGAGCTGGCCGCGGTGGACCCGGACGGCGTGGACACGGAAGATCAGCGGCTGATCGCACCCACCCGGCGGCGGCAGCCACGCGACTTCGAGCGTGCCGTCCACGACCTCGAGCCGCACGAGCTCGTCAGGGCAGGCGTCGTCGGGCTGTGCGAGGAGCAGCACGAACGACGTCGCGAAGTCCACGTCCGGCGGCGACCCCTCGAACCCGTACTGCTCCCACGCGTCGCTGAGAGCCAGTTGGTCGTTCAGTGCGGCGCCCATCTCGGCGCCGGGAAGCTGACCCTCGACCCGCGCGAGGTGCTCCCAGGCGACCTCCTCACTGTCGGCCTCCCCACCGGCGGCTGCCGGGTCCTCGAGCTGAACCGACCGCTCGTTGCCGCAGGCAACGAGCACCAGCACCAACGTCAGCAGCGCAAGGACTACACGACCCATCGCCCATCCTTCCGTCCTTGTTGGGACGCCCGTAGCGAAGCGGCGGTTCCGGATCGTCAATGCTCGGCCGGGTGCTCACGGGCTCAGGACGTGGACGGTTCGGCAGTCAGGTGTGATGGGTGCGCATAACTGACGTGAAGCTGTCACACCCGGGCGGCATAGTCCTGCTTGATGAGCGAGCACACCATCACGGAGCGGGCCGCAGACGACGGCCGCGTCACCCGTGCCGTGCGGGTCGTGCTCGACCCGTCGCCGTCGCAGCAGCGGTGGCTGGTCAGCTACGCCGGTTCCGCCCGGGCCGCCTACAACTGGGCGGTCGCCCAGGCCAGCGACAACCTCGCCGTCCGCGCCCAGGAGCGCGAACGCGGCGTGCCGGAGGACCAACTGACCCCTGCGCTGTCGTGGTCGGCACACGCGGTGACCGCCCGGTGGCGGGCGGTGCGGGACGTGGTCCACCCGTGGCACCGGGACGTGTCAATCCACGCGTTCCGCACCGGGCTGGACAACGCCGCCGCGGCACTGAAAAACTTCGTCGAGTCCCGATCCGGCAAGCGCCGGGGCCGTCGGGTCGGGTTCCCGCGCTTCAAGAAGAAGGGCGCGCCCGGTTCGATCCGGTTCATCGAGCTTGCCGACGGGGTCGACCACCGGCACTGGATCAACCCCGCCACCCGCAGCCACGTGCGGCTGATGCTGCCCCAGCGCGCAGGCGATGGCACGTGGGAACGGCGCCACACCCGCCCCACGGCGCAGCAGGCCCCCGGACGGGACCGGCGCTCGGAGGTCGCGTGGCTGCACACCCACCAGCCGGACGCGGTTCGTGAGGTGTGGGAACTGTGCGAGTCGGGCCGTGCCACGGTGCGGTCGTTGACGATCCGCCAGCACGGTGGCAGGTGGGTGGCGGTGTTCGCGTTGCGGCTGGCCGACCGCGGCGAACTGCGCAACCCAGGGGCGCCGGTCGCCTGGCACGGCGGCGCGGTCGGTGTCGATGTCGGCGTCGCGCATCTGGCGACCCTCGACCGACCGGTGGAGGGCATCACTGACGAGGACGGTCACGTGCCCAACCCGCGGGTGCTCGAACGGCACTTGGCACGGCTGCGGCGCCTCGATCGGGCGATGTCGCGGTGCGAGAAGGGCAGCAAGAACCGGGCCAGGCTGCTCCGTCGCCGGGCGAAGCTGCACGGCCGCATCGCCGCGACCCGCCGGCTGGCGCTGCACGAGCTGTCCCGGCGGCTGGCCGGCGGGTTCGACTTCGTCGCGGTCGAGGACCTCAACCGGGCAGGGATGGCCACGGCCAAACGGCGGCTCGGCCGGGCCCTGGCCGATGCGAGCCTGGGCGAACTCGACCGCCAACTCGGCTACAAGTCCCGCCGGTCCGGCACGCACCTGGTGCGGGTCGGCCGGTACTACCCGTCGTCGAAGACCTGCTCGGCGTGTGGCGCGGTCAGAGCCAAGCTGCCGCTGCACATGCGCACCTTCGATTGCGACACCTGCGGGGTGTCCCTGGACCGCGACGTGAACGCCGCCCGCAACATCCGCGCAGAGGCCTTGCGGCTGCTGCGCGGCCGGCTCCCTGCCGGGGAGCCCGTCGCCTCGATACGCGGGGAGACGTCAAACGGCGAGCCGAGACCCGGTGAGACCGAACCCGCACCGCCTCCGGGCGGTTCGGGTGGGCACGGGTCGTTCGAGGCCGCAACCGACCCTGCCGTCCCGGTCTTGGCCGGAGTGGCGTGAGAGACGGACGCGACCCCGCCACCTCCACCGGTGACCGGGTCGGGTTTGAGCACGTCGGGAAGTTGCGCGCAGCGCATCACACCCGACTGCCGAACCTAGAAACTTGTACGTGCAGCCGACCGCCGGGTCGCCAGCGGTGGACATCGACGGGGAGTGCCCCGGCCGAATGCGACAGGTCCCAGACCGCCAGCCCTCCGACCTCGTGCGCCGCCGCTGACAGGGCGTCCGCATCGTGACGCTCGCCCGTCCGGTAGTCGACGTGGGTGAGGAAGAGGGCGGCAACCGACTCGTCGAGCGCCGACGTGACCTCAGAGCGGGGAACCGCCCGCACCTCGACCCGATCCGCCCCCAGGAGATCCGCGAGGCCCTCGGCGACGTAGCGGTCCGTGGGGAAGTTGTCCTCCTCGGTGAGCAGGACCCGACGGTCGGGGCGGCGGCCCGCCGCGGCCGCCAGGATCTTGAAGAGATCCACCGACGTCGAGTCCGTTACGACGACTTCCTCCGGGTCGGCGCCGATGAGCGGGCCGATCCGGTTCCCCGCCCGCTCGGCGAGATCGACCCACGCCGCCTCGTTCCAGCTCCGGATGAGGCCTTCGCGCCACTCCGAGCGGACGACGTGATCGAGGCGCTCGGCGACCCCGCGGCTGAGCGGGCCGAGCGAGTTGCCGTCGAGGTAGACGACCCCGTCCGGCAGTTCGAAGCGCGCGCGCAGGTGGCCCAGCGGGTCCGCGCGATCGCGCCCTTCCAGCTCGCCGCGGTCCACAGCGCCTCCTCCGATGCCGGGCGAGCGTACGAGACGTAGCAGGCACCGACGGCGACGGCGCAGGTCCCATCCTGTCACGAGGCCGCTCCGGACGGTTGCCGCCCGTCACCACCCCTCCCGGGCGTCGTTGCTCTACATGCACGGGTCTGTGTGACCGATTCGCACGGTCCCGCCACGAGGCTGGCGACATCCCCTCGCCGCCCGACCGCCGCCGACCGGGGGAAGCCATGCGAAGGTCAGTCGTGTCCGCCGCCGCCGTCGTCGGGATCCTGCTCCTGGGGTCCGCACTGCCGTCGCTCGCTGCGAGCGACGCCCTGCGGGGCGACCAGTGGGGCCTGGACAGCATCAACGCGGGACCAGCGTGGGGCACCGCGACCGGCGCCGGCACGGCGATCGCGATCGTCGACACGGGGATCGACGTCGACCACCCCGAGCTGGCCTCACGGATCGTCGCCGGCGCGTCGTGGATCTGCTCCGGTGGGGCGGCGAAGCCCTGCACGAGTCCGTCGGACTACGACGACGAGAACGGCCACGGGACGCATGTCGCCGGGATCGCCGCCGCCCCGGAGGACGGCCAGGGCGTCGTCGGCGTCGCGAAGGGCGCCCAACTCCTCGCCGTCCGAGTTCTCGACGAGACCGGCACCGGTTCGTCGGAGGACGTGGCGGCGGGCATCCGCTGGGCCACGGCGAACGGGGCGGACGTCATCAACCTCAGCCTGAGCGCCCTCCCCGTCGTGTCGCTGCTCCAGGGCGACTTCTTCAACGCGATCGACGAGGCGATGGACGCGGACGTCCTCGTCGTCGCCGCCGCCGGCAACGAGTCCGCTCCGATGTGCTCGAACACCGACTTCCTGAGCACCGGCGCCCTCTGCGTCGGCGCACTCGACGCCCGCGATCTCAAGTCCTCCTACTCGAACTTCGGCGGCGGGCTCGACGTCGCTGCGCCCGGTGGGCTCGGGTCCGTGTTCTGCGACGACCGTGGGGAGGACATCCTCTCCACCTACGCGCTCGACCAGGACACCGTCTGCGACGGCGTCGTCGGCTACGAAACGCTTGCCGGCACCTCGATGGCCGCGCCGCACGCCGCCGGTGTCGGCGCGCTCCTCGCGGAACTCGGCGTGCGCGGTCGGTCCGCCGCGGATCTGATCGCGTCGACCGCGGTCGACCTCGGAACCCCCGGGTACGACCCGGTCTTCGGGTTCGGGAAGGTCGACGCGCAGGCAGCGGTCGCGGCCGTCTCGGGCGGCTGAGGCGGGCCCGCAGGCCAGCCACAGAGGCCCCCGACCTCGACAGGATCTCCACATCGCCGCGAACTCTCCTTCGAAGGCCGTCCGTAGACTCGGCCCCGATGGGAGCGAAGATCGCCGTGATCGAGGACGAGCCGACGATCGCGGCTTCCGTTGCGGCACGGCTCCGCACCGAGGGCTTCACCGTCGAGGTGGCCCACGACGGGCCGTCCGGGGTGGAGCTCGTCGCGACGCTGCGCCCCGACCTCGTCGTCCTCGACCTCATGCTGCCGGGATTCGACGGGCTCGAGGTCTGCCGCCGCATCCTGAACGATCAGCCGGTCCCGGTCCTCATGCTCACGGCCCGCGATGACGAGACCGACGTGCTCGTCGGGCTCGGCGTCGGCGCGGACGACTACATGACGAAGCCGTTCAGCCCGCGCGAGCTCGTCGCACGGATCCGCGCGATCCTCCGCCGGGTCGAGCGATCCGCCGCGCCGGGCGACGCCGAGCCGGTCCGGCTCGGTGAGGTGGAGATCGACCC
>JBOHEE010000484.1:0-2359 GCA_050700895.1 Nitriliruptorales bacterium
CATTCACTGAGGGCGCCCTCAGGCAGTCCCCCAGCCAAGGGTGAATGACGAAATCCGGAATAACGAAACCAGAACGACCGGCGTTGGCCGTCACGTCGTCGAGGTGCGGCGGCGGATGCTTCCCGGCGCTGCCGTAGTGGATGTCCGCAACGGCTGCGATGCGAATCAAGTGATCGGCCTGTGCCATCGTGCTCTCCTCTGTCTCGGATGACTCTCCGCCCACCCCAACCCGAAGCGTAAACGAGCGGCCGGCGACCCTCGCTCACGCTTTCGGGTTAACGTTTACACCGTGCCCGCGCCTGATCGGGCTGATGGAAACGTGCCCGCTGGGTGCACCGACCGCTGAGGCCACGAGCAAGATTTGTACCACGGCGGCACACGGTTTGCCTCGTTCTTTTTGGGGCCGTCTGGCCCTTGACCTTTTTTGGGAGGACGCGGCAATGCCGCCCCGGAACCCGAACACGACCGATCACAGCAACCAGAGCACTCCGGCGGCGCTTGATTTCTACGGGAAGGCGCTGGCGGCGCTCGCCGACGCGGGGATTCCCTTCCTGGTCGGCGGCGGATATGCGGTCCACGTCTATACCGGGATCGCGCGGATGACGAAGGACTTCGACCTGTTCGTTCTCCCCGAAGACGTCAGCCGCGTCCTGCAAACGCTCGCGGCCGCCGGCTACCACACCGAACTGACGTATCCGCACTGGCTGGCGAAGGTCTACTCGGGCAAGGAGGTGATCGACGTCATCTTCAGTTCGGGCAATGGAATGTGCCGGGTCGATCAGGGGTGGTTCGAGCACGCCACCGACGCCGTCGTGTTGAACCTCGCTGTGAAAGTCTGCCCGCCGGAGGAGAGCATCTGGCAGAAAGCATTCATCATGGAGCGCGACCGCTTCGACGGGGCCGACATCGCCCACCTGCTGAGAGTCCGCGCCGGGACGCTCGACTGGCCGCGGTTGCTCGAACGGTTCGGCCCCCACTGGCGGGTGCTGTTCATGCACCTCGTCATGTTCGGCTTCATCTATTCCGACGAGCAGACGCTGATCCCCGCCTGGGTCATGCACGAACTGCTGGACCGCTTTCGCGAGCAGGTCGATCATCCGCCCCAGGCGGACCATGTCTGCCGCGGCACGCTCTTCTCGCGCGAGCAGTACCAGATCGACGTCGAGGCGTGGGGCTACCAGGACCCCCGCCTGACGCCCCTGGGACGGATGACCGCCACGGACCTCGCCAAATGGACGCCGGTCGCCGGCAATGGCGAGCAGGCGAAGCGAGAGTAGCGTCCGGCTCAGACGGCGGCAGCCGCGGTCGGTTTCGAGACCTCGCAGACCACCTCGGCGGCCTCCTGGCGAGGCGCCTTGCGGGCCGCAGGCTTCTTGTGCAGGCGGCGCTTGCCGCGGGGCTCCCATTTGTAGTGCTTGACCGCATTGGTGATGTAGACCTCGCTGCGGTCGATCCCCGCGTCGTGCAGCGCGTCGTCGAGCAGCCGGCCGGCCGGTCCGACGAAGGGCTGCCCCTGCTTGTCCTCCTGGTCGCCGGGCATCTCGCCAACGAGCATCGCCTGGGCGTCGGGCGGGCCCTCGCCGAAGACCGTCTGCGTCGCGTCTTTGTAGAGATCGCAGCCCTGGCATGAGCGGGCGGCGCGCACCGGGGCGGGAAGCGTGAGCCGTTTCGGGAGGAACTCCGCGGCCGCGCCTGGGTCAGCGACCGCGAGTACCGCCGCCGGCTTGCCGGGCAGCTCGGACTCGACTTCTCCGACGCCGGCTTCGATGCGGTGGCCACGACCGGCGGTGGAAGCTCGTTCGACAGTCTCCGCTACAACGGCCGGGCGTCGCGAATGCGGGTCTTCGAGCGCTGGCGGCATTTCGCCGGAGACTCCCGGTTCCGGCAGCTCTTCGACCCCGAGCTGGTCCGTCTCTCTGAACGGATCTTCGGCCGGGTCCCCGGGACCGGGCGGCTGTTCCGTCGGCCGGCCTGAATCGCCGTGCACGCTTCGAAAGCCGTTTAGCCGCGGCCCAGCGGGCCGCGCGCCCGTTGGGCCGCGGCTAAAGGATGCGCCGCAAAAAAAATCCGGAAATTTTTCTTTCCGGGGTGAATCTGCTCTATGCGATCCAATTCTGGATAGATAAATTTATCAGCGCACCGGTCAGGAAATTCCCGAATGGATGTGCTGGGAATTTCCCGGGGCCGCAGGATCTGACGACGAATCGCGGGCCACGATTCTCAATGGATTGCAGCACACCTTAGCCTTGCCCCCCCACGGATCCCTGCACCGCACCGAGCTGATCCTCCGATGTTCTGCTGGAACCACCCCCGCGTCCGGTTCTTCCGCCGCGCCCTTGGGCGCCCGATCTTCCTCGCG
>JBOHEE010000485.1:0-2430 GCA_050700895.1 Nitriliruptorales bacterium
TCGCCACGCGGCGCGGCGCGATCTCCCGCGCGGTCGGCGTGAGCGTCGCAGCGGGCACGGGCATGGTCGCCGGCTTCGCCGTCGTCCCGCTCGCGCAGTCCCTCGGCCGGGAGGCGTACCTGGGCTACGGCGCGGGCGAGGCCGCCGCCGACCTCGCCGCGAGCGCCAGCACGGCCGAGATCAACCAGGAGATCATCGAGTGGTTCGAGACGCTCGACGCGCTCGGCCACAACCCGCTCTCCACGCTCGCGGGCATCTCGGTCCTGCTCGGCGTCGTCGCCGCCGTGACGCTCTTCCTCCTGCGCCGCGACCGGACCCTCACCGCGCAGCTGCTCGGCCTCACCGCGGCCGCGGGCCTCCTCGTCGCGCTCTTCGACCTCAAGCCCTTCGCCTTCCGCGTGGAGACCTTCTACCTCGTCCGTCTCGCGAACCTGCTGGGGGCGCTCCTCGCCCTCTCGTTCGGCGCGGGCCTCGGGTGGCTCGGGGCGCTGCTGCCACGGACCCGGCTCTTCAGCGGCGTGGCCGCCATGCTCGTCGTCGGCGTCGTCGCGCTCGGCGGATTCGGCTGGCGCTTCCCCGCCGTCGCGGGCAGCGACGCCGAGGAGCGCGAGCAGCTCGTCTACGAGTCGGCGGCCCGCGTCGTGCTCGACATCAAGGCGACCGAGGAAGCCGGCTCCTACACCGTCGTCGGCACGCCGGCCGAGCGCCAGTTCCTCGCCGGGCAGGGCTTCTTCATCGAACTGTGGGTCTTCGCCCGCGACATCGTGGACATCCCCGCGAACGAGGTGATCCCGATCCCGACCGCGACGACGTACATCTTCGTGGAGAAGGTGCCGTTCCCGGTGCGGGAGATCACCGCGAGAGGCCCGACGGAGGAGTACTACTTCGACCGGGGGAAGCGCGGCCGCATCATGACCCGGGTCTACGACTGGGCCCGGTCGTACCGCGCGGCGCACAGCACCTTCGAGGTCTACCACGAGGACGACGAGCTCGTCGTCTTCGTCCTGCGCCGCAATCCCGCGATCTCCGTCGACCCGAACGCCGAGGAGTTCACCGACTACCGGTGGCGCCCCGGCGAGCTGTACACCGAAGGCCCGACATCGGTGGCGGAGCTGCTCTCGGAGGAGTCGGAGCAGGCCGCCCCTGACGCGGAGGCCGCGGAGCCCTCGGCGTGAGCGCCCTCGACGTGGCGGTCGGCGGCGTGGCGGCCGTCCGGCTCGCGGACCTCGACCAGGCCTCGCCGCGCCTCCGCGAGTGGATCCGCGGGTCCCTCGGGCCGCTCCGGACGGAGCGTGCACCGGACGCGACCGTCCGGTTCGTCGATCGCCTGGCGCCGGGCCGATGGCGTCTCCTCCCGCACCCGCTCGGCCCGACCGTCGGCTCCGACGTCGCGGTGACCGCCGACGCCGACCGGATCCGCCGGGGCGGGACATGAACCGCGGCGCAACCCCGCGCTTCGACCCGTTCCTGCGGCGCTATCTGTCGTCGGTGAAGGCGGTGCTGGAGCCGTTGCGGGACCGCGACGTCCTCGACGTCGCCGCCGGCACCCAGTGGGTCCGACACGTCGGCTTCCGCTCGTACGCGGCCCTCGACATCGTTCCACCGAGCGAGCACTGGGATCTCAACGATCCGCTCCCGGAGCGGCACGTCCGCCGCTACGACCTGGTGGTGTGCCTGGGTGCCCTCCACTACACGCTGGATCCGCCCCGCAGCCTCGATCAGGCCCTGCGCGCCGCGACCCCGGGCGCGGACGTCGTGCTCATGGTCCCCTGGCTGTACCCGCCCCACGACCGCCGCGCCGACCGCTGGCGCCTCTCCCCCCGGCTCGCCCACGGGCTCCTCGCGGAACGCTTCGAGTCGGTCGAGCTTCGCCTGTGCGGCACCGTCCTCGAACTCGGTCCTCATCTCGTGAAGCGCGTCATCGAGGGGCCCTTCCGCGGGGTGGACGCCGCGACGCTCGCCCGGCTCCAAGACCCGGTGCCGCCTGTCAGCGCGACGACCACCGACGACGTGCCGCTCTCGTGGTGGCGGCCGCTCAACGTCCTCGCCCACGCGCGGGGCTTCATGGGCGCGGGCTCGTGAGCGACTCGAGCAGCGCCCGCGGCAGTCGCCAGAGCACAAGCGACTCGAGCAGCGCCTGCGGCAGTCGCCAGAGCCTGAGCCACGTCCCCGCGCCCACGAACCGCCTCGCCCTCTCGGGGCGTCGCCTCGCCAGGAACACCGCGAGCCGCACCTTCGGGTCGGTGATCTCTCTCGCCGCCGGGACGGTCGCCGGGCTTCTGGTCGCACGCGAGCTCGGACCCGACCGCTTCGGGTCGTTCTCGGTCGTGTGGGCGATCGCGTGGGCCGCGGGGATCACCGTGCCGCTCGGCTTCGACCTCCTCCTCGTCCGCGAGCTGAACCGCCGACCACCGCTGCTCGACCCGGCGC
>JBOHEE010000486.1:0-2004 GCA_050700895.1 Nitriliruptorales bacterium
ACGTAGTCGCTCGCCTCGGCCATCGCGACCGGGATGCTGTGGGCGGTGAAGAGCAGCCGGGCGTCCGCCCGCCGCCCCTCGGGGACGGCGAGGAGCGCGAGCCGGACGCGTGCGGCCTGGGGCTCGAGGAAGCCCGGGTGGTCGTGGAAGGGGCGGATCTTGTCGATCTCCGCGGCGTTCCGCCCGACCTCCGCACGCGCACCGGCGATGTCCTCGAGGTACTGGCGGCAGCCGGAGTACGAGCTGAACGCCGACGTCGCGAAGGCGAGGGCGCGGCGGACGCCGTCGTCGCGCATCCGCCGCACGGTGTCGGCGACGAGGGGGTGCCAGTTGCGGTTGCCCCAGTAGACCGGCAGGTCGGGGCCGTCGCGCTCCAGCAGCTCGCGGAGGGCGGCGACCACCGCACGGTTCTGCGCGTTGATCGGGCTGACGCCGCCGAAGAGCTCGTAGTGCTCCGCGACCACGAGCAGCCGCTGCCGGGGGACGCCCCGGCCGCGGGTCACGTTCTCGAGGAACGGCAGCACGTCGTCGGGACCCTCGGGTCCTCCGAACGAGAGGTAGAGGATCGCGTCGTAGGAGCGCGGCTCGGCCCGTTCGCCGTGCGTGACCACCAGGAAGGCTCCAGGACCGGGGAGCACCGGATGGTAGTGAGAGCCGTCCCGGCGTCAGGCGCCGAGGTCGGCGGCGTCCTGGCCGAGGAGGACGGTCACGTTGTCCACCGAGCCGTCCTCACGCACCTCCCGACCGCCGAGCTCGCGCGAGACGAGCTCCGCCTCGGCCTTCTTGCCCGGCGGGTGGAGGACGACGGTGGCGACGACCGCCTCGGCGTTGCCGACGGTCGCGATCTGGAAGCCGCGGCTGCGGAGGTGCTCGGCCACCTGCCCGGCGAGCCCGCTGGCGCCGGCGCCGTTCAGGACCGAGACGGTGACGTCCTCCGGTGCGACCTCGCCCGCCTGCTCGGCGAGCACCGCGCCCGACTTGAAGGCGGCGAAGAGCGCGGCCGCCTCGTTCTCGCGGATCTGGAGCACGGCCGCGCCACCGATCGTCGCCGGGTCCGCCGGCACGGTGTGGGTCGCGCCGCGCCCGGAGGCGAGCCCGCGCATCCCGAGACCGAGACGCCCCAGGTCGACGACGCCGAGCCCCTGGTCCGCGCTCAGCGCCCCGCCGACCTCACCGGCCGTCCGGTAGAGGCGCAACGGGTTGGCGAGCGTCGCCGGGCTCAGGATCCGCGAGGCGAGCGAGCGCAGGAACTGCTGCTGGCGCTTGATGCGCTCGAGGTCGTTGTCGATGGAACGGGTCCGCACGTAGCCGAGCGCTTCCTTCCCGCCGAGGATCTGGCAGCCCGCCGGCAGGTCGATGCCCGCCTTTTGGTCGGCGATCGGCTCGTCGAGGCAGACCTCGACCCCGTCGACCGCGTCGACGATGTCGCGGAAGCCGAGGAAGTGAACGACGAGGAAGTTGTCGATCGGGATGCCCGAGACGTTCGACACGGTCTGGACGAGGCAGCTCGACCCGCCCTTCGCGGTCGCGGCGTTGATGCGGCCGGTCGACCCGTCGCAGAGCGTCACCCACAGGTCGCGCGGGAAGGCGAGGAGCGCCGCCCGCCCGCCGCTCACGCTCATGATGAAGATCGTGTCCGTGCGTTCGCCGGGCGCCGAGCCGGTCGTGAGCTCGCGCCGCTGCTCCCCGGTCAGGCCCTCGCGGCTGTCGGATCCGACGACGAGCACGTTCAGCGGTCCCGATCCCGTCTGGAGCCCTCCGACCTCGCTGCGCGTGATCTGCGAGCTGCCGTAGAGCCCGGCGCCGCCGTACACCACGACGGCGAGGAGGACGAGGACGAGGAGGGTCGGCCAGACGACGCGGCGGAGGCGGCGCCCGCCGCCCCTGACGGTCGGTCCCCACTCGTCAGGAGCGGGAAGGTCATGCGGACGCTCCTCCACATCCACGGTGACCGTCCTTCCCATGCCGGCGGTCGCGGACCGTAGCCGCAGTACGCTCCACGGC
>JBOHEE010000487.1:0-6563 GCA_050700895.1 Nitriliruptorales bacterium
CCTGAGTCCCGACAGGTGGAGACGGAGACGCACACGACGGAGATGGGGAGAGGCAGATGCGGGTGATCGCGGGGGCGGCGAAGGGGCATCGGCTCGTCGCGCCGAAGGGCAAGGGCACGCGCCCCACGAGTGACCGGGTGAAGGAGGCCCTCTTCTCGGCGATCCAGCAGCATCTTCCCGGCGCCCGAGTCGCGGACCTCTACGCCGGGTCGGGGGCGCTCGGCATCGAGGCGCTCTCCCGCGGTGCGGCCCGCGCGACCTTCGTCGAGCGGTCCCGCGGCGCCTACGGCACCGTCCTCGAGAACCTCGAGCGGACCGGGCTCGGGGACGACGCGACGGTGCTGCTCGGCGAGGCCCGCACGATGCTGCGGGACGGGCTCCCAGGCGGGCCCTTCGACCTCGTCTTCCTCGACCCGCCATACGAACTGGAGGCTCGGGAGCTCGGGAACGTGCTCGACCTCGTCGCGGCGGCCGCCGCGCCCGGAGCGCTCGTCGTCGTCGAGCGAGGTCGGCGTGTGCCGCCGCCCCAGTGGCCGCCGCGTCTCCGGCACCTGTGGTCGCGACGCTACGGTGACACCGCCCTGCACTCCGCCGTCGCACGCGGCGACGAGCCCGACGAAGGGGAGAGCCCGTGACGGTGGCCGTGGTCGTGCCCGGCAGCTTCGACCCCGTCACCAACGGCCATCTCGACATCCTCGAGCGGGCCGGCAACCGCTTCGACGCCGTCACCGTCGCCGTGCTCCAGAACCCCTCGAAGGAGCCGCTCTTCAGCGCGGACGAGCGCGTCAGCCTCATCGAGAAGACGACCGCGCACCTCGAGAACATCGCGGTGGACACGTTCTCGGGCCTCCTCGTCCACTTCTGCCGCGATCGCGGCATCCGCCTCATCGTGAAGGGGCTGCGCGCCGTGAGCGACTTCGAGTACGAGCTCCAGATGGCGCAGATGAACCAGAAGCTCGGCGACGTCGAGACGCTCTTCATGTCGACCAGCCCCGAGTGGTCCTACCTGTCGTCGTCGCTCGTCAAGGAGGTGGCGCGGTTCGGGGGCGCCGTCGACGGGCTGGTCCCCGCCGCCGTCGCGGAGGCGCTCGCACAGCGCTTCGCCTAGGAGGCTGGTGTCCGACTTCGGCGCACGCCTGGGCGGTCCAGATCGCCCCTGGCGGCGTTGCGGACTCGCTTGCGCAGCGCTGCTGCGCGGCACTCGCCGCGCCTTGCCAGCTGACGATCTGTCCTCGCCCATGCGCACACCACGTTGAACACCGCCCTCCCAGGGGGTTCGGGGGACGCAAGGAGTCGAGCGGCCTCTCCAGGCCTCTCCTTGGACGCGAGACGTCGTCCCCCGACTCACGTTGCGCTCACGTTGCACTGCCGCGGTGCGCCGGGCGCACGCAGGTACCATCCCCGCGGCATCGTTGCGGGAGGCGAACCGGCATGTCCGAGGCCACGTGGTCGGCCACGACCAGCCTGCCGATGGACGTCGAGGCCAAGCTCCACGCCCTCGAGCTCATTCTGTCCGAGGCGAAGAACGTCCCCCTGTCGGCCTCGATCATGCTGAACCGTGCCGAGGTCGACGGGCTCGTCAGCGATCTGCGCGGGTCGCTCCCGGAGGAGCTGCGTCAGGCGCGCTGGATCCTCAAGGAACGCGACGAGCTGCTCGACAAGGCACGCAGGGAGGCCTCGCAGATCCTCGCGGAGGCCGAGGAGGAGCGGGCCCGCCTCGTCTCGCGGACGGAGGTCGTCCAAGCCGCGAACCGTGAGGCCGACCGCGTCCTCGAGGAAGCGAACGAGCGTGCCCGCCAGATCCGGCTCGAGGCCGAGGACTACGTCGACGCAAAGCTCGCGCACTTCGAGGTCGTGCTCCAAAAGACCCTCCAGGCGGTCGATCGCGGGCGCGAGAAGCTTCGCGGGCGGCTCGACATCGAGGACCTCGCCGAGGAGGAAGAACCGGTCGAGGACGCCTGATCCCACGCCCTCGTCTCGCGGGGCGCTCGTGGGTGTGCGCGGAGCGCTCGCGTTTGCTGGTCCCTGGTACTCTGCGACGCCCGCGACATCCCGGCACCAGAGGAATCGTTGCGAGTCGACGTCACCGATCTCATCGGACACCCCGGCGCGAGCCGTGGTGCCACCGACGCCGTCCGTCGTGAGGACGTCGCGACGGCGTCGTGGGGCCCGGCCGACGACGCCCTCGCGTCGCCGATCTCCTACGACCTCGTCCTCGAGATGCTCGTCGACGGCCTCCTCGCCACGGGCACGATGGCGTTCACGACCTCGCAGCCGTGCGCGCGCTGCCTCGTCGGGGTCGTCGCGGAGCACGACGTCGAGGTGTCCGAGCTCTACGCCGACCCCGCCCGGCTCGCCGAGGAGGACGACGAGGAGGAGGTGGAGGTCGGCTACGAGCTCCACCCCCTCGAGGGCTGCATCGACCTGGAGGCGATGGTGCGGGACACGGTCGTCGCCGCCGTTCCCGTGCGCACCCTCTGCCGCGAGGACTGCCAGGGCCTGTGTCCGACCTGCGGTGCGGACCGCAACCGCGCGGACTGCGGCCACCGCTACGAGCCCGAGGTCGATCCCCGCTGGGCGGTCCTGCAGGACCTCGACGTCCCGCCGCGCTGACTCGACCCACCCGCGCCTCCCACGAGGCGCCCGACCCACGAGGAGACGTCCATGGCCGTCCCCAAGAGGAAGATGAGCCGCTCGCGGACGCGCCACCGCCGCGCGCAGTGGCTCCGCGTGAGCAAGCCGACGTACGCCACGTGCAAGCGATGCAAGAGTCCCGTGCGGCCCCACACCGCCTGTGAGGTCTGCGGCTACTACGGCGGGCGCGAGGTGATCGACGTCGAAGACTGACCCCGGGCTGTCGGAGCTCGTCGAGCTCGAGCGTCGCCTCGGGGTCGAGTTCGGCGACCGGGGGCACCTCAAGCGTGCCCTCGTTCATCGGTCCTTCGCCTTCGAGCACGATCTCGAGGAGACGAACGAGCGCCTCGAGTTCCTCGGCGACGCGGTGCTCGCCCTCGTCGTCACCGACGTCATCTACCGCGCGCTGCCGGAGGCGGCCGAGGGAGTGCTCGCCAAGCTCCGGGCCGCCGCGGTCAAGACCGACGAGCTCGCGGACGTCGCACGGGCGGTCGGGCTCGGGGACTTCATCCGGCTCGGAAAGGGGGAGACCGCCACCGGAGGCGCCGACAAGGACTCGATCCTCGCCGACGCCCTCGAGGCGGTGCTCGGCGCCGTCTACGTGGATCGTGGCCACGACGTCGCGTCCCTGGTCGTCAGGACGCTCTTCCAGGACCGCCTCGCCGAACTGGCGACGCGGGGCGCCTCGCTCGACTACAAGACCAGCCTGCAGGAGCTCGCCGCGGCCCGTTTCGACGAGCTGCCGACGTACGACCTCGTGGAGGAGGGCCCTGACCACGAGAAGAGCTTCATCGCGACGGTCGAGTTGGCGGGAGAGACCTGGGGGCGTGGAACCGGGGGGAGCAAGAAGAAGGCGGAACAGGCCGCCGCCCGGGAGGCGTACCGCCGCCTCGCGGGCGCCGATGTGGAGAGACGTGAGGAGAAGTAGTGCTCGAGCTGCCCGAGGTGGAGGTGCTGCGCAAGGATCTCGAGCGCGAGATCGTCGGCAAGCGCATCAAGGAGGCCGACGTTCAGGTCGCGAAGATCGTGAAGCCCTTCCACCACACCCGCCCGCAGTTCCATGACGCCCTCGCCGGGCGCAAGGTGGAGGCGGTGCGCCGTCGCGGAACCCACCTCTTCATCGACCTCGACGAGGGCATGACCTGGCTCCTGAGCCCCGGCGAGAACGCATCCGTGCACCGCGAGACGATGAACGAGCCGCCCGGCCCGGACACCGACGTCGTCGTCACCTTCACCACCGGCGGGGCGATCCATGTGACCGATCCGTCGAAGGGCGAGAGCTGCCACATGGGCGTCGTGCCGACCGACGAGGCCGAGGGGGCCGCCGGGCTGTCGGACGATGCCCTCGACATGGTCGAGGAAAGCCCGACGTGGATCGCGTTCGCGGAGCGGCTCCGCGCCGCCGCCGGTCCCCTCAAGCTCCTCCTCATGAACGAGGAGCACTTCCTCGGCATCGGGACCGTCTACTCCGACGAGGCGCTCTTCGAGGCGGGGCTCAGCCACGACCGGAGCTCGGAGACGCTGTCCACCCAGGAGGTTCGCCGCCTCCACCGGGCGATCCAGGAGGTTCTCCAGGCCGCGATCAAGCAGCGCGGCTCGAGCCTCGACGACGCCGCGCCCGACGAGGCGTTCGACGAGGAGGGCGACCCGGTCGAGCACCTGCGGGTGTACGGGCGGGAGGGGCTGCCGTGCCTCCGCTGCCGCCGTACGGTCGTGCTGACGAAGGTCAAGGGCAAGATCTCCACCTACCACTGCGAGCGCTGCCAGATCTAATCTTTCAGGGGACTACGTTCCGCGCAGCTACGAGAGACTCGTGTGGCAGCGCTCCAGTTCCTGAGTCCCCCGAACCCCCCAGACGGAGGGCGAACGTGGGAAGGGACGGATCGGTCGCACGACACCTCACGGTCGACGGTCGCGTCCAGGGGGTGTTCTTCCGCGCCAGCTCCCGCGAGCGCGCGCAGGAGGTCGGTGCCGCCGGCTGGGTCAGGAACCGCCCCGACGGGATGGTCGAGCTCTGGATCGAGGGGGACGAGCAGGCCGTCGCCGAGGTCGAGGGCTGGGTGCGTGACGGCGGCCCCCGATCCGCTCGTGTCGAGCGCGTCGAGGCCGAGGACGTCGAACCCGAGGGTCTCGACACCTTCACCATCCGGAAGTAGAAGATCGCCGATTCTTGGCACTCGGGGGCGAGGGCGGTAAGTGCCAGCCTTTACGGGGAGGCCACGGCTGCGCTATCCTCGATGACTGCGGCGTCACCGCTGCATCGATGGGACCCCGCGCATGGGACCCCGCACAGGGGACCCCGCACACTGACGGCTGAACTCGGCAGAACCGCGTCGAGCGTGCGCCAAGGGGGGGGTCCGCGTCGCAGCCGATGGCGGCCGCTGACCGCGGCGAGAGACAGCAGGAGACAACGATGTCGAAGGCGATCCTCGGCTCTTTCGCCGATCCTCGCACCATCCAGCTGCTCGAGGAGGTCCGAGCGCTGCGGGCACGCGTCGCGTCACTCGAGTCCGCGCTCGAAGAGGCCGAGTCGGCGCTCGCCGGGCAGGGGTCGATGCGCGTCGTGGATCTCGAGGACGAGGTCGAGCTCGAACCAGGCTCCGTCCCCGCCTAGCGACAGTCTCTCGGGGGCCTACGTCTCGCGGAGCCACGAGAGACTTGTGTGCTGCGCTCGACTTCTCGAGGCCCCCGAACCCCCCAGTCTTGAGCCACTTCCTCGGGATGGCGGCACTGCTCGGTTAGCCTCGGCGCACCTCTCTCCACGCGAGGCGCGTCTTGTTCCTGAAGTCCGTGACGATGCGCGGATTCAAGTCGTTCGCGGACCGGACGACGCTCGAGTTCGAGCCGGGCATCACCGTCATCGTGGGGCCGAACGGGTCGGGGAAGTCGAATGTCGTCGACGCCCTGGCCTGGGTCCTCGGCACCCGCTCCCCGAAGCTGCTGCGCGGCGGCGAGCTCGCCGACGTGATCTTCGCCGGCTCCCCGTCCCGCAACGCCGTCGGCAGCGCCCTCGTCGAGATCACGATCGACAACTCGCACGGGCAGCTCGGGCTCGACGGGCTCGGCGCCGCTGGCAGCGCGAAGGGCTTCTCCGAGGTCACGCTCTCGCGTGAGATCCTCACCACCGGAGAGAGCGTCTACGCCATCAACGGCGAAGAGTGCCGGCTCCTCGACATCCAGGAGCTGCTGTCGGACACGGGCCTCGGGCGCGAGCTCCACACGATCGTCGGCCAGGGCCACCTCGACGACAGCCTGCAGGCCAAGCCGGAGGACCGGCGGGCGTTCGTCGAGGAGGCCGCGGGCATCCTCAAGCACCGCCGCCGCCGCGAGCGGGCGGAGCGCAAGCTCGCGCAGGTCGACGTGCACGTCGAGCGGCTCCGCACGGTGATCCGCGAGCTCCGGCGCCAGCTCCGTCCGCTCGAGCGCCAGGCGGAGGCGGCCAACGAGCACGAGCGACTCCAGGCGGAGCTCCGCGAGGTCCGCATCGGACTCGCGGCGCGCGACCTGGCACAGCTCCAGGGGGTCTGGGAGCGGGAGTCGGGCGACGACGAGCAGCTCGCTGCACGACAGCTGGTGATCGAGGAGGCCGTCAGCGAGCGCGACGCCGTGGTCGCCGCGCTGGAAGAGCGGCTCAGGGAGGGCGCGCCCGCGATCGAGGCCGCCCGTGACGCCGGCGAGTCCCTCGCCAGGCTCCGCGAGCGCCTCCGGGGCACGGCCGACCTCATCGAGGCCCGTCGCCGCCACCTCATCGAGTACGTGGAGGAGCCCCTGGCGGGACGCGCCCCGGACGCCCTCCGCGCTCAGGCGGCCCGGCTCGACGAGGACTGCGCGGAGCTCGAGGGCGAGCTCGCGGAACTCCGCGCCGAGCTCGACGCAGCCGCCGCTGCGAGCCAGGCCGCACAGGATGCGGCGCAGGAGCACGATCGCCG
>JBOHEE010000488.1:0-6774 GCA_050700895.1 Nitriliruptorales bacterium
CCCCCGCCCCGGCCCGCCGCGGCCGCTGATCGGAGGGCGGGATGGAGATCGGTGAGCGGAACCTGGCGAAGCTCGCGGAGGACGCGTTCGCGCGGAACGGCGACATCGAAGAGAGCCTCTTCTTCGCGGGCCGCTGGCACTCCACGGCGGAGATGCGCGACCGCGCCCACCGGCTCGCCGGCGGATTCGTGCAGCTCGGGATCGAACCGGGCGAGCGGGTCGCCGTGCTCATGGCGAACTGCCCGGAGGTCGGGATCGTCTACCACGCGCTCTGGCGCGCCGGGGCGGTGATCACCCCCACGATCTTCCTGCTGCCTCCGGAGCAGATCCGCCACGTCCTGCGGGACTCCGAGGCGCGCGCGATCGTCACCACGCCGGAGTTCCTCGCGAACGTCCAGCTCGCCGCCGAGGGCGTCCCGACGCTGGAGTCGACGGTGCTCGTCGGAGCCGACGAGCAGGAGGGCGTGGTCGACTTCGCGGAGCTGGAGGCGGCCGAGCCGACCGACGTCGTGCCGCGGGAGGACGACGACCTCGCGGCGCTCCTCTACACGGGCGGGACGACGGGGCGCGCGAAGGGCGTCATGCTGAGCCACGCGAACCTCTGGGCGTGCGCGAAGAGCTCCGAGGAGGCGTCCTACACCCCCGGCGTGAACCGCACGCTCGTGCCGCTGCCGCTCGCGCACGCGTTCGGCCTCGCCGTGACCGTCACCGGCATGCACCAACGCGAGCCGGGGGCGTCGGCGCTCATGCGCTGGTTCGACCCCGCGGGCTTCCTCGACCTCATCGAGCAGCTCGGCCTCCAGCGCGCGACCGCGGTGCCGTCGATGCTCCAGCTCCTCCTTCAGCAGCCGTTGGAGGAACGCGACCTCTCGACCTGGCGGTACGCCAACGTCGGCGCCTCGCCGTTGTCGGTGGACGTCGCGCTCGAGCTGCAGCGCCGCGTCCCGAGCCTCACGGTCCTCGAGGGCTACGGGTGCACCGAGTCCGGCGGGATCATGTCGGTGAACCCGGCGGACGCCCCGAAGCTCGGCACCGTCGGCCCGCCGCTGCCGGGCTACGACGTCCGGATCGTCGACGAGGACGGCCACGAGGTGCCTACCGGCGAGATCGGCGAGGTCACCTGCCGCGCCGACGGCGTGATGCAGGGCTACTGGCAGGCGCCCGAGGAGACGGCCGCGGCGCTCCGGGACGGCTGGTTCCACACCGGCGATCTCGGCCGGGTCGACGAGGACGGCTACCTGACGATCGTCGACCGCAAGAAGGACCTCATCATCCGCGGCGGCTTCAACGTCTATCCGCGCGACGTCGAGGACGTGCTCGTCGAGCATCCCGCGGTCGCGATGGCCGGGGTCGTCGGCCGTCCCGACGACACCTGCGGCGAGGAGGTCGTCGCCTTCGTGTCGCTCGCGCCGGGCGCCGAGGCGACCGGGGAGGAGCTCGTCGCGTGGGCGAAGGAGCACATCGGCGGCTACAAGTACCCGCGCGAGGTCCGGATCGTCGACCAGGTCCCCCTCACCCCGGTCATGAAGACCGACCGCAAAGCCCTCCGCAAGCTCCTCTGACCCGTCAGGCGCTCGGCGCCACGGCGAGGTCGCTCGTCACGAGGTACCGCAGCGTGTTGCGGAGGAAGTCCCCCATCTGGAGCCGGGTCACGTTCTCCTGGGGGCCGAAGTTCCCGTCGGCGCGCCCGCCCACGAGCCTCGCCGCCGCGGCCTTGTCGATGTTGGCCGCGTGGGGGCTCGTGTCGTCGTCGGAGAACCGGTCGGTGCCCTCGGGGAGCGGCCCACCGCGGATCAACTCGACCGCGCGGACGAGGAACGTCGCCGTCTGCGCGCGGGTGACCGGCTCTTCGGGGCCGAAGGTCCCGTCGGCGCGCCCGCCCACGATCCCGGCGTTCGCGAGCTGGTTGATGTGGTCCTGGTGCCGGCTCGTGTCGTCGTCGGAGAAGCGGTCCTCGACGACTGGGAGCGGGAGGCCCGCCACCCGGATCGTCCGGGCGATGAACGACGCCATCTGCCCGCGGGTCACGAGGTCGCCGGGGCGATAGATCTCCCCCTGGCCCAGGAGCCCCCACCAGGCCACGCAAGCGACAGCAGCACCCTGCGGGGTGCTGACGTCGACGTCGGCGAAGCCCGGGTCGGTCACGCGCTCGGGCGGGCAGGTGATGGCGAGGTCGAGTGCGTCGAGGAAGCGCCGCGCCTCCACACGGCCGGCGCTCACGATGGGACCGACGTCGGTGGCGGTCGAGAGGAGGTTCGTGGTGAGGCGGCCGACGGACGTGGTCGGGTGGCGGGACCGGCCCAGCGCGAGCGTTCCGGCGACGAGCGGGGTCGCCGCCGACGTCCCGCACAGGTCACCGTAGCGGTCGCCCACCTTCGTCGTGCCGACGCACCCGGGGGCGGCCAGCGAGACCCACTCACCGTATGCCGACCACGGGTAGAGCTCGTCGGCCTCGTCGGTGCCGGCGACGCCGATCACGCCCGGGTAGGCCGCGGGATAGACCGGCTCGTCGGCGGGGGCGTTGCCGGCTGCGGCCACGACCACGACGCCCCGATCACGCGCGTACGTCACCGCCGCCTCGAGCGCGCTGCTCGTGTCGAGGCTCCCGAACGACATGTTCACGATGTCGGCGCCGTTGTCGACCGCCCACTCGATGCCTCGCGCGGCCGTCGAGCCGCGACCGGACCCGTCGGCGCCGAGGACCTTGACGGCCATGACCTGGCACCGCCAGCACATGCCCGCCACGCCGATGCCGTTGTTCGAACGCGCGGCCACGATCCCCGCCACCATGGTCCCGTGCCCCACCCGATTGCCGTCGGCGTCCACGTGGTCGTCGGCCGGGTCCTCGTCCTCGTTCACGAGGTCGATCCCCGCGACGAGCGCGCCGTCGAGGTCCGGATGAGCGGCGTCGACCCCGGTGTCGAGCACCGCAACCACGACGTCCGGGCTGCCGCGGGTGAGATCCCAGGCCGAGGTCGCGCCGATCTTCATCTGCGCCCACTGTCGCGGCCAGTGCGGGTCGTTCGGGGTCGCGGCGACCTCGACGACGGGGTCGGGCTCGACCGCGGCCACACCGGGTGCGGCCAGCAGGGCGCGCACCGTGGAGTCGGCCTGCGAGGCCGGGACCTCGATGACGTCGAAGCCGAGGGAGGTGACCCGCTCGAGGCTCGTGAACCTGACCGCGGCGAGGGCGCGGTCGGACGCTGCGGCGGGAAGGCCGCGCGCGTAGTGCACCACGAGCCGCTCGGTGTCCTCGGGTCCGGGCCCGCCGGCGGCGACGCCCGGCGTCACCGCGACGACGGTCGCGGCGAGCAACGCGCCGGCGAGGGCGCGTCGCATCGATCTGGGGCGTCGGGCCACGTTCTCCCTGGTGGCGGGTCCTCAGTGTGAGCGCCGTGGCCCCCGCGAAAGGGAACGGTCAGAACTGTCGGGGGACTGGCAGCGCTACGCAAGCGAGTCCGCAAACGCAGCCGTCCGGGATGCAGGCCCGCTCGAACGCCGCGGGACCTCCGGGATGTAGCGCTCTAGAGTCGTGGTGGAAGCGCTGTGAGAGGGGCGGGCGATGAGCGAGCAGAGTCGCGGCACGATCGCGATCCCGGAGGCGGACCTCCAGATCCCCCCGACACCACGGGAGGAGATCGACAAGGTGGTCGCCGCGGTCCGGGCGCAGAAGGGCGTGTGGCCGCAGATCTCGGTCGAGGAGCGTCTCGCGCTCGTCGAGCGGGTGCGTGCGGACACGCGTGCGGTCGCCGAGGACTGGGCGAGCAGCGAGCTCGCCGCGAAGCGGATCGATCCCGAGGATCCCGCGGCGAGCGAGGGCTGGATGACGGGCCCGGTGATCCTGCTCCGCAACCTGCGCCAGCTGCGCGACGTCCTGACGGACATCCGCGACGACGGCAAGCCGCAGCTGCCGGGCGAGGCGACGACCCGCGCCGACGGGCAGGTCGTGGTGCCGGTCTTCCCTGCGACCACCTACGACCGCCTGCTGTTCGCCGGCGTGACCGCCGAGGTGCGGCTCGAGCACGGCACCACGCTCGCCGACCTCGAGGAGCAGGTGGGTCTCGTCTATCGCGACGCGAACGACGAGGAGGGGGAGGTCGCGTTCGTCCTCGGCGCCGGCAACGTCTCGGCCATCCCGGCGATGGACTCCCTCTCGAAGCTCTTCGTCGAGAACCAGGTCGTCGTCATGAAGATGAACCCGGTGAACGAGCACGTCGGCCCGATCCTCGAACGTGCCTTCGCCGCGCTGATCGAGCGTGACCTCCTGCGCATCGTCTACGGCGGCGCCGACGTGGGGTCCTACCTCGTCGACCACGACGGCATCGACGCGGTCCACATGACCGGCTCGGACAAGACGTTCGAGGCGATCGTCTTCGGTCCCGGCGAGGAGGGGCAGCGCCGCAAGGAGGAGCGGCGGCCCGAGCTGACGAAGCCGATCACGGCCGAGCTCGGCAACGTGACCCCGGTGATCGTCGTCCCGGGACCGTGGAGCGACGGAGACATCGCCTACCACGGCGAGAACATCGCCACGATGCTCACGAACAACGTCGGCTTCAACTGCATCGCCGTCCGCGCGATCGTCACGCACGGCAGCTGGGCGCGGCGCCGGGACCTCCTCGACTCGATCCGCGGCTTCCTGCGTCAGGCGGGGCGCCGGCACGCCTACTACCCCGGCGCGGCCGACCGCATGGAGCGTTTCCTGGACGGGCACCCCGAGGCCGAGAAGTACGGCACCGCCGACGACGGCGCGCTGCCGTGGACGCTCGTTCCCGACGTGCCGGCGCGTTCGCAGGACGAGATCCTCTTCGAGGCCGAGTGCTTCACCCCGGTCACCGCCGAGGTGCCTCTCGACGCCCCGCGCGACGTGGCCGCCTTCGTCGACGCCGCGGTCGAGTTCTGCAACGAGAGGCTCTGGGGCACCCTCGGCGCCACCATCATCATCCACCCCCGCCAGCTGAAGGACCCCGAGATCGCCGCCGCGTTCGACCGCGCGCTCGCGAACCTCCGCTACGGGACGGTCTGCGTGAACCACTGGTCGGGGGTCGCGTACGTCCTCGGGACCACGCCGTGGGGGGCGTTCCCGGGGCACGACGTCGCGGACATCCAGTCCGGGATCGGCAAGGTGCACAACCTCCTCATGCTGCCGAGGACCGAGAAGGCGGTCCTCCGAGCGCCCTTCCGGGTCCGCCCGAAGCCGGTGTGGTTCGTGACCCACCGCCGGGGTGGCGAGGTCGCGCGGAAGATCGGCGATCTCGAGGCGGACGGGTCGCCGCGCCACCTCCCCGAGATCCTGTGGGCCGCGTCGCGGCCGTGACCGACGCGGACGGCCCGGTCGAGCACGGCCCGCCGTACTCCGGGTACGAGAACGAGATCTACTTCGCCGGGCTCGCCGGGCAGAGGCCGGCGTTCCCGCTCACCTACGTGGAGCTCGAGGCGGCCGCGCACGACGTCCTCGACGACGACGCGTACGGCTACGTGGCCGGCGGCGCCTCCAGCGGCGACACGATGCGCGCGAACCTCGAGGCCTTCCGCCGCTGGCGCATCGTCCCGCGGCACCTGAGGAACGTCGCCGAACGCGACCTCTCGGTCGAGCTGTTCGGGGCGCGGTTGCCCGCGCCGGTCCTCCTCGCCCCGGTCGGCGTGCTGTCGATCATCCACGAGGAGGCCGAGCTCGCCGCCGCGCGTGCGGTCCGGTCGCTCGGACTCGGTCAGGTCCTGTCGACCGTCTCCTCCTTCTCCTTGGAGGAGGTCGCCGAGGAGCTCGGGCCGACCCCGCGCTGGTTCCAGCTCTACTGGCCCGCGGACCGGGCGCTGACCGAGAGCCTTCTGTCGCGTGCCGAGGCGGCCGGCTACGGGGCGATCGTCGTCACCGTCGACACCCGGCTCCTCGCGTGGCGTCCGCGCGACCTCGCCGGCGCGTATCTGCCGTTCCTCCGCGCCGAGGGCATCGCGAACTACACGTCCGACGAGGTGTTTCTATCGAGCCGCGATGCCGGCGTCGAGGACGAGATCCAGGCGTCGGTGCTGCGCTGGGTGCAGGTGTTCTCCGACCCCTCCCAGACCTGGAGCGATCTCGAGTGGCTGTGTGGGCGGACCGAGCTGCCGGTCCTCGTGAAGGGGATCCTCCACCCCGACGATGCGCGCCTCGCCCTGGACACGGGCGCCCGCGGGATCGTGGTCTCCAACCACGGCGGGCGCCAGGTCGACGGGGCGATCGGGGCGCTCGACGCCCTCCCTGGCGTCGTCGAGGAGGTCGCGGACGCGGCGCCCGTGCTCTTCGACAGCGGAGTCCGGACCGGCGCGGACGTCGTGAAGGCGATCGCGCTCGGGGCGCGCGCCGTCCTCGTCGGCCGCCCGTACGTGTGGGGCCTGGCCGTGGGCGGCGAGGACGGCGTCCGCCACGTCCTCCGCTCCCTCCTCGCCGACCTCGACCTCACGATCGCCCTCAGCGGAGCGACGACGCTGGACGAGCTGACCCCCGAGCTTCTCACCGAACCGAAGTGAGGTGATGGTGGGAGTCAACGTCGCCGAGAAGCAGCCTGGGCGCCGCCGCCTCACGAGACCGAAGGTCTTGTGAGAGCAAAGCGGCACCCGCTGCGGGCGATGGTGACCTCACACAACGCCCGCCCGTGCTACGTCCGCAGCGGACCTAGCCGCGTTTTCCGCAGTGTCGTGCCGTAAGGCTTGCTGCGGATCTCTTGTGTGGGCGCGTGGGGTGGCGTGAAGCGGGGTTTCGGCTCTGCCGCGGTTCCTCGCCGTTGTGCCAACATGGCT
>JBOHEE010000489.1:0-4200 GCA_050700895.1 Nitriliruptorales bacterium
GACCCACGCCGACGCGCTCGCCGCCGCCCCGATCGCCGCCGCCCGCGGCGACGCCCTCCTGCTCGTCAACGGCCGCAACCCCCGCGCCGATGCCCAGCCCGCCGCCTGGCTCGGCCAGCACCGCGAGGAGATCGACACCGTCCGCGCCGTGGGCGGGACCGGGGCGGTGACCGGCCCCGCGCTGCGCACCGTCGCCGTCTGGATCACCTAGCTGGAAGAGGGGACCGGATCGCCTAGTAGAGGGGACCGGATCGCCTAGAAGAGGGGACCGGATCGCCTGGCTAGTAGCTGGGACCGGCAGCGCCCGCGCCGCTCAGCGCGCCTCCACGAAGAGCGTCTGGAGGCCGCGGCCGATGACGCCGCGCTCGTCGGCGACGGTCGTCTCGGCGAGCCCCCTGCCGTCCGACCCGACCACGGTCCGTGCGTCGAGACAGACCCACTCGCCGGCGAGGTCGCGGTGGAGGTGGACGCTCAGGTCGGTGTTGATGAAGACGTACGCGTGGTAGTCGAGCGTCGCGCTCAACCCGTTGCCGGAGTCGGCGGCGACGAGCACGCGCTGGAGGGACGAGGGCTCCTCTCCCTCGACGAGCGGCCCGCGCATCCGGAGCCACGCGAGCGCCGGCCCCGGTTCCCTGAACGCGCCGCGCACGAACCGCGCCTCCATCGCGGTGTGGTAGCCCACGTCGGCACCGGTCTCGAAGAAGAGGACCTCTCGACCGGACTCCGGGCCCTCCGGCGGCCCTCCGGCCCGTGCGATGTCCGGCACGCCGTCGACGTCCTGACGCCGGATCCGCCACGCCCGGGCGCGGATGATCGGTCCGTCGTCGTCGCCGAGCGTCCCCTCGACGAGGTCGACCCGCCGTCCGGGGCGGACCACCTCCGCCGACACCGTCAGCGTCGTGATCGGCACCTGGCGCAGGATCTCCGCGGTGTAGCGCGCGACGCTCTTGGCCTCGCCGCCGTCGACCGCCTCCATCGCCCGGGCGAGGAGCCCGTTCGGGGGCCCGGCGTGCTGGTGGTCGTGTGACCACGGGCCCCGCGTTAGTTCGGTCGACCGGAAGCGGTCCCCGTCGAGGAGGTAGAAGGCATCGCCCAGGTCCCGGCGGCTACCGCTCGCGCTGCTTGAGTCGCCCAGGTCCCGGCGGCTACCGCTGGCGCTGCTTGAATCGCCCATGCCACGGGAGCGTAGGCGGCGGGCCCGTGCCATCTCGTACCGTGGTCGCCCGTGACCGAGGCGGGAGGAGGGACCGTGGAGCGACGACAGCCGCGTCTCAGCGCCCGGCTCCAGGGGTTCGGCACGACGATCTTCGCCGAGATGACCGCGCTCGCGGTCCGGGCGAACGCGGTCAACCTCGGCCAGGGCTTTCCCGACGACGACGCGCCGGAGCACGTGAAGGAGGCCGCGATCCGCGCGATCCGCGACGGCCGCAACCAGTACGCCCCCGGCATCGGCGTGCCTGCCCTGCGGGAGGCGGTCGCCGGCCACCAGTCGCGCTTCTGGGGCCTCGAGTACGACCCCGACAGCGAGGTGACGATCACGGCCGGCGCGACGGAGGCGATCTTCTCCGCCATCCAGGCGCTCTGCGACGTCGGCGACGAGGTGATCACCTTCGAGCCGTACTACGACTCCTACCTGGCGAGCATCGCCATGGCCGGGGCGGTGGCCCGCGTCGTCACCCTGCGACCCCCGGACTACGCCTGCGACCCCGACGAGCTCGAGCGGCTGGTGTCGCCGCGGACCCGCCTCCTCGTCCTCAACAGCCCGCACAACCCGACCGGCAAGGTCTTCGGCCGCGACGAACTGGAACAGATCGCGCGCATCTGCCGGGAGCGCGACCTCATCGCCGTGACCGACGAGGTCTACGAGCACCTCGTCTACACCGGCGAGCACGTCCCCCTCGCGTCTCTTCCCGGGATGCGCGAGCGGACGGTGACGATCTCGTCCGCAGCGAAGACCTTCTCGGTGACCGGATGGAAGACGGGTTGGGTCTGCGCCCCGCCCGACCTCACCCGCGCGGTCCGGACGGCGAAGCAGTTCGTGACCTTCACCAACGGCACACCCTTCCAGTTCGCCGTCAGCGAGGCGCTCGCGTCACCGGACGGGTTCTTCTCCGACCTCGTCGCCTCCTACCGCCGGCGCCGGGACACCCTCTGCCGCGGGCTCGAGGAGGTCGGATTCGACGTCTTCGCGCCGGACGGCACCTACTTCGTGGTGGTCGACATCCGACCGCTCGGCTTCGACGACGACGTCGAGTTCTGCCTCGCCCTGCCGGAGAAGTTCGGGGTCGTCGCCGTCCCCACGTCGGTCTTCTACACCGAGGCGGAGCGGGGGCGGCACCTGGTCCGGTTCACGTTCTGCAAGAGCGACGCGGTCATCGAGGAGGGCCTCACCCGCCTACAGGCCCTGCGCGCCTGAGTCTGAGCGGACGACGCGCACGCGGTCCCGGGGGCTTGAACCGGGGGCCGTCCGTGTCGCACCATCCACAGGATGCAGGCCGGGCGGGGAGGACGATCCCGCCCGTCCGGAGAACAGTTGTCCTGGCGGCACGGACGGTAACGTCGCGTACCCTCCCGACTTACGTGACAGGGACGAGGAGCGTCATGGAGCCCGTCGAGGAGATCCCCGGCGATCTTGCCCTCACGGAGCTGTTCGAGCGCGCTGCCGGTCGGGGCTACGTGCTGCTGAGCGAGCTCACCGACCTCCACGACCCGCTCGTCCAGCCCGATGCGTGGGTGGACGACGTCGTCCAGCTCTCGCTCGAGCGCGGCCTCCAGGTCGTCGATGACCTCAGCGAGGCCCCCGACCGCCCCGAGCCCGCCCCGATCAGCGCCTCGTCGGACCCGATCCGCCAGTACCTCAACGAGATCGGGCGCACCGACCTCCTCACCGCCGAGGAAGAGGTCGACCTCGCCAAGCGCTACCAGGCCGGGCTGGACGCGAAGCGGATCCGCGACCTCGGGACCAAGCTCACCCCGCGGCAGCGGGCCATGCTGAACTCGATCGAGCGCGACGGCGTCCGCGCCAAGGACCACATGATCCGCGCGAACCTCCGCCTCGTCGTCAGCAACGCCCGCAAGTTCCGCGGCCGCGGCCTCGACCTGCTCTCCCTCACCCAGGAGGGCAACCTCGGCCTCATCCGCGCGGTCGAGAAGTTCGACCACACGAAGGGCTACAAGTTCTCCACCTACGCGACCTGGTGGATCCGCCAGGCGCTCCAGCGGGGACTCGCCGACAAGGCCCGGACCGTGCGCCTGCCGGCCCACGTCTTCGAGACCCTCGGCAAGATCCGCTTCGTCGAGCTCGACCTGCTCCAGCAGCTCGGTCGCGAGCCGACCGAGGAGGAGGTCGCCCACGAGCTCGGCCTCACCGTCGAGCGGCTGCGTGAGATCCGCCAGGCCGCCCAGGACGTCTCGTCGCTCGACACCCCCGTGGGCGAGGACGGCGACGCGACGCTCGGCGATCTCGTCGCCGACGAGGAGGCGGTCGATCCCGCGTCCTCGGCGACCGACTCGCTCACGACCGGCGAGATCGCCCAGGTCCTCGCCGCCCTCGACGCCCGCGAGCGGGCCGTGCTCATGTGGCGGTTCGGGATGATGGACGGCGAGGAGCACACGCTCGAGGAGATTGGCGAGCACTTCGGGCTCACCCGCGAGCGCATCCGGCAGATCGAGAAGAAGACGCTGACCAAGCTGCGCCACCCCGCGCGCTCGTTCCGTCTCCGCGGCCTCCTCGAGTCCAACAGCCGCAACTGACGACCCGAAGGTTCGGGCGTCCGGCCGATCCCGCGCCGGCTACCGCTTCTCTGGTCCCGGATACGGGACTCGGGGAGTGCTGGCCTGCTTGGGCTCGGACTACGCGGCCGCTCGCCACGTCGACTCCAGCCGTCGGATCAGCGCCGGGTACACGATGAGGCGGCGGAACGGCTTGATCGCGGCCAGGTACGCCTTCCCGAGCAGCCCGTTGGGCTGCACCAGGATGGCGAGCTGGCCGCGGTAGCCGCCGGTTCCGTCCGCGACCCAGCCGAGGTGCAGGATGCCGTGGACGGTCCGGTTGGCGACTTCGGCTGCGAACTCGCTCCTGGTCAGGAAGAGGGGCGTGAAGGGAAGCGCGTCGAACCTCGAGCCGAGCGCGCCATCGTGCAGGTCCGACGGCAGACGGTCGCGGACGGACGACACCCGCGACCCCAGGGCCGCGTCCGG
>JBOHEE010000490.1:0-5272 GCA_050700895.1 Nitriliruptorales bacterium
TCGGCCTCCGACAACGCCGAGGAGCTGGCCGAGGGCCTCACCCGCCAGCTGAACCAGGCACGTCAGGCACAGATCACCCAGGAGATCTCCGAGATCGTCGGCGGGGCGGAGGCCCTCTCCGCCGCACGGCGCTAGGAGATAGCTTGGAACCGGGTCCGCCGACCCGGCCGCAGACCGCCAGAAGACGAGGAGCATGAGCGAATGGCGACCGACACGGCACCAGAGACCCGGGAGCGGGAGGCGCGGGCGTCCGCCGGCGACACCGGCCGCATCACCCGGGTCATCGGCCCGGTGGTCGACGTGGAGTTCCCGCCGGGCGCTCCGCTGCCCGACATCAACCACGCGCTCACCTTCGAGCGCGAGGAGGAGACGGGACAGCGGACGACCCTCACCGCGGAGGTCGCCCAGCACGTCGGCGACCACGTGGTGCGCGCCATCTGCATGGCGCCCACCGACGGCGTGGTCCGCGGCACGGAGGTCACCAACACCGGCACGTCGATCACGGTGCCCGTCGGCCCGGGTGTCCTCGGGCACCTCTACAACGTCCTCGGCGAGCCCCTCGACGTCGATCCCGACACGATCGAGGCCGACGAGCGCTGGCCGATCCACCGCGACCCGCCGGCCTTCGAGGACCTCGAGCCGAAGGCCGAGATGTTCGAGACCGGCATCAAGGTCATCGACCTCATGGAGCCCTACGTCCAGGGCGGCAAGGTCGGCATGTTCGGCGGCGCCGGCGTCGGCAAGACCGTCATCATCCAGGAGATGATCCAGCGCGTCGCCGAGCAGCACGGCGGCGTGTCGATGTTCGCCGGCGTCGGCGAGCGCACCCGCGAGGGCAACGACCTCTACCGCGAGATGCAGGAGTCGGGGGTCCTCGAGAAGACCGCGCTCGTGTTCGGGCAGATGGACGAGCCCCCAGGCGTGCGCCTGCGCGTCGGCCTGTCCGCGCTCACGATGGCGGAGTACTTCCGCGACGAGATGCGCCAGGACGTCCTGCTCTTCATCGACAACATCTTCCGGTTCGTCCAGGCCGGCCAGGAGGTCTCCACCCTGCTCGGCCGCATGCCGTCCGCCGTGGGCTACCAGCCGACGCTCGCGAACGAGATGGGCAACCTCCAGGAGCGCATCACCTCCACCCGGGGCCGCTCGATCACGTCGCTCCAGGCGGTCTACGTCCCGGCGGACGACATCACCGACCCGGCGCCGCACACGACGTTCGCGCACCTCGACGCCCAGACCGTCCTGTCCCGCGAGATCTCCGAGCGCGGCATCTACCCCGCGGTCGACCCGCTCGACTCCAACTCGCGCATCCTCGCCGCGGCGATCGTCGGCGAGGAGCACTACGAGGTGGCGACGCGGGTCCAGGAGGTCCTCCAGCGCTACCGCGACCTCCAGGACATCATCGCGATCCTCGGGATCGACGAGCTCTCCGAGGCGGACAAGGTCACCGTGCAGCGCGCGCGGAAGATCGAGCAGTTCTTCGGCCAGGCGTTCTTCGTCGCCGAGCAGTTCACCGGCATGAAGGGCGTGTGGGTCCCGATCGAGGAGACCGTCAAGGCGTTCGGCGCGCTCGTCGCCGGCGAGCTCGACGAGTACCCGGAGCAGGCCTTCAGCTACGTCGGCGGCGTCGACGACGTGCGCGCGAAGGCGAAGGAGCTCGAGGCCTAGCCATGGCGACGATGCAGGTCGAGCTCGTCTCGGCCGAACGCGAGCTGTTCTCCGGCGAGGCCGCGGAGGTCTACGCGCGCTCCGTCGAGGGCGAGATCGGCATCCTCCCCGGCCACCAGCCGGTGCTCCTCGCGCTCGAGATCGCACCCGTCCGCATGAAGATGGAGGACGGCAACTGGGAGGCCTACGCCGTCCACAACGGCTTCATGTTCTTCCGCCAGAACCGCCTCGTGATCCTCGCGGACCTCGCCGAGCACGCCGAGGAGATCGATGTCGAGGAGGCACGGGAGCTGCGGGAGCGGCACGCCGGCACCCGTCGCGAGGAGCTCGACGAGGAGGCTTTCAAGGCGCTGCGTCGGGCCGAGGTCCGCCTCGAGGTCGCCCAGGGCGGCGGCTACCCCGCCGGCTCCGTGTAGGGGGTTGTCGTTCACGGGGGTTCTCTGATGGTCGGGGGACTGCGTCTCGCGCCCAAGGAGAGACTCGGAGAGGTCGCTCGACTTCTTGAGTCCCCCGAACCCCCGTCTGGGTGCGCTCCACTCCTCGAGCCCCCCGTACCCCCCGATAGTCTCGCGGCGTGACCTTCGCCCGCCCCAGCCCATCGCCCGACGACGTCTTCGTCGTGCGCGGTGGTGGCGTCCTGCAGGGCCGGATCCAGGTCGCCGGAGCGAAGAACTCCGCCTTGAAGCTCATGGCGGCGTCGCTCCTCGCCGAGGGGGAGACGGTCGTCGAGAACGTGCCGACGATCGCCGACGTGCCCGTCATGGCCGAGCTCCTCGACGGGCTCGGCTGCACCGTCGACCTCCGCATCGTCGAGGAGCCCGCGACGCCGGACGCGCCGTCGAAGCCGTCGTGCGCCGTCACCATCCGGGTCGGCGAGCCGACCCCCGACGCGCCGGCCGAGCACGTCCGCCGCATCCGTGCCTCCACCGCCGTCCTCGGCCCGCTCGTGGGGCGGCTCGGCCACGCCCGCTTCGCCTTCCCCGGCGGTGACGCCATCGGCGCTCGCCGCATCGACATGCACCTCGCGGGACTCGTCGCGATGGGCGCCGAGATCGTCGAGCACGGCGAGGAGCTCGAGGTCCGGGCCGACAAGCTCCGGGGGGCGCACATCACCCTCGACTTCCCGAGCGTCGGCGCGACCGAGAACCTCCTCATGGCCGCCACCCTCGCCGAGGGCCGCACCGTGATCGACAACGCGGCCCACGAGCCGGAGATCCAGGACCTCTGCGCGATGCTCGGCGAGATGGGAGCCCGCATCGAAGGCGTCGGCACCTCGATGCTTCGCATCGAGGGGGTCGAGCGGCTGCGGCCGGTCGCCCACGAGACCGTCCCCGACCGCATCGAGGCCGGGACCTTCGCCTTCGCCGCCGCGCTGACCGGCGGCGACGTCACGATCCACAGCGCCCGCCCGGAGCACCTGAAGCTGCCGCTCACGAAGCTGGCCGCCGTCGGCGCCACCGTCGACGAGATCGACGTCGGCCTCCGGGTGAAGGCGAGCGAGCTCCACGCCGTCGACGTGGTCACGCTCCCGTACCCCGGCTTCCCGACCGACCTCCAGCCCCAGCTGATGGTGCTGCTCACGCAGGCGCGCGGGACGAGCATCGTCACCGAGAACGTCTTCGAGTCCCGTTTCGGCTTCGTCGACGAGCTGCGGAAGTTCGGCGCCGACGTCGAGATAGAGGGCCATCACGCGGTCATCCGCGGCCCCCGGGCGCTCCGGGGCGCCGGGGTGCGTGCCCGCGACGTCCGCGCCGGGGCGGCCTGCCTGCTCGCAGGACTCGTCGCCGACGGCGAGACGACCGTGACCGAGATCCATCACGTCGACCGCGGCTACGCCGGCATCGTCGACCGTCTGCGCGCGATCGGCGCGGACATCGAACGGCGCCCCGCGTGACCGACGCCCGCCGCATCGCGCTCGTCGCGGCGGTCGCACTGGGGATCCTCGGTGCGTCCGCCGCGCCCGCTCTGGCCGCCGAGGAGGTCGACCTCGGGGCCTACCAGATGTTCAGCGGGTTCCACGCCGGCATCTCGCGGACCGCTCTGGCCGCCGAGGAGGTCGACCTCGGGGCCTACGAGGCCCCGTTGCGCGCCGACGCCGCCGACGGCGCTGCTCTCGTCCTCGGCCACGACGACCACGAGATCGGGCGGTACGGGGAGCGGCTCGAGGTGCGACTGGGGTCCCGCGACCTCGTCGTCGTGAACGACGTCTCGATGTCCACCTACGTCGAGGGGCTCGCCGAGGTCCCGACGAGCTGGCCCGCCGAGGCGCTCAAGGCGCAAGCCGTCGCGGCCCGCACCTACGCCTGGTGGTCGATCCGGCGCGCGGCGTTCGACGGCTACGACATCTGCGCGACCGTCGCATGCCAGGTCTTCCACGGCCGTTCGGTGGTCGAGGGACCGGACGGCGACCGGTGGGCCGCTGCGGTCGCGGCCACCGAGGAGATGGCGCTCACCTTCGACGGCGCTCCGATCCTCGCCCGCTACTTCTCGACGTCGGGCGGTGCCACGCGCTCGAACGAGCACGTCTTCCCCAGCGACGGCGCCTACCCCTACCTGAAGGGCGTGGACGACCCCGAGGACGCCGTCTCGCCGCTCCACCGCTGGCGCGTCGCCTTCACGCGCGAGGAGATCGACGCCGTCTTCGCCGAGGGGAGGCGGCTGCGTCAGGTCGTCCCCCTCGCGTCGGCCGAGCTCATCCCGGCCGGTGGCGGCCAGACCGACCGGCTGCGGCTCACGTCCGCGGAGGGCACGAGCGTCGTCCTGCGGGCGAGCGACTTCCGCGCCTTCGTCTCGGGCACCGCGGCCGAGCTGTTCCCGGACCGGTTTCCCTCCGAGCGTCCGGACGGGCGCCGGCTCCCTCTGACCCTCCCGTCCAGCCGCTTCGGCCTCACGGTCACGCCCGACGAGGTCGTCGTCGACGGCCGCGGCTACGGGCACGGCGTCGGCATGAGCCAGTACGGCGCGAAGGGCAAGGCCGACGCCGGCTGGTCCTTCGACGAGATTCTCGCCGCGTACTACGGCGGCATCCAGCCGGCGCCGTCCGACGTGCCCGAGCGCGTCCGCGTCGGGGTGCGAACCGACCTCGAGACGGTCCGCCTCCGCTCCGAGGAGCCGTTCACGGTTCGCGCCGGCGCCGAGCTCATCACCGACCGGGCACTCGGGACCTGGACGGTCCGCCGGGCTGCCGACCGGACCATGCGGCTCGTCGCGCCACCCGGCTACGGTGCGCCGCTCGTCGTCTCGCCCACCACGGCGAGCGCGGGCGCGCCCTACGAGATCCAGACGATCCAGCTCGAGACCGTCGTGAACAAGCCCGCCGAGGTGTTCCTCCACGTCACCGACGCCGGCGGCGAGGTCGTCCTGCGGCAGCGCGTGGGGGTCCTCGATCCCGGCCGTCATCGCACGACCTGGGACCTCGACGGGCCCGACGGGCAGCTCGCGCCCGGCGTCTACGACGCCGCACTCCGGGCTGTGGACGAGACCGGCGAAGAGGCCGGGCCGTCCGTCCCCGTCGAGATCAGGGCGGTCACCCCGGGCGAAGTCCAGGCCTCCCTCCTCGGCGCCGCCCCGGTGCCCGACCGCGGACCGCCCCCGCCCCCGGCGG
>JBOHEE010000491.1:0-7567 GCA_050700895.1 Nitriliruptorales bacterium
CCCTGCGCGAGGGGGCCGCGGCAGTGCTGCGGGCGAACGACGCCGGCGGCTGGACGCGTCCCGGCCGCGACCTCTACCCCCACCGGTGGAGCTGGGACGCCGCCTTCATCGCGATCGGGCTCGCCCACCTCGACCCGGCTCGCGCCGCCGCGGAGCTCGCGGGCGTCCTCGACCGCCAGTGGACGTCGGGGCTCGTGCCCCACATCGTCTACACCCCGGGCGTCGGGCCGGACGTCTACTTCCCCGACGCGTCTCGCTGGGGGACCGAGCGCGCGGCGGCGGCGCCCATCGGTGAGCCGCGCCCGAGCGGGATCTGCCAACCGCCGGTCCACGCCGTCGCGGCCCGGCGGATCTGGCAGCTGTCGCGGCGCGGCGACGACGTCCGTGCCGCCATCGCGCACCTCTACCCGCGGCTCCTCTCCTGGCACCGCTACCTGGCCGAGACACGCGACCCCGAGGGCTCGGGGCTCGTCACGATCGTCCATCCTTGGGAGAGCGGCACCGACAACTCACCACGTTGGGACGACGCGCTCGGGCGCGTCACGGCCGGAGACGATCTTCCGCCCTACGAGCGCGCCGACCTGCGCCACGTCCCCGACCCGTCGATGCGGCCGACCGACGCCGACTACGACCGCTACCTCTGGCTCGTCGAGCGCCTGAAGCGTGTCCGCTACGACGACGACGCCGTGCTGCGGGGCCATCCCTTCCGGGTGAAGGACGTGCTGCTGACCGCGGTCCTCGTGGCGGCCAACGTCTGCCTCCTCGAGCTCGCGGACGAGCTCGAGGCCTCCGCGGACCACAAGGCGGAGATCCGCATGTGGGTCGAGCGTTCGACCGCCGCGCTCGCGACCGCGTGCGACCCGAACGACGGCCTCTGCCGTGACCGCGACGCGCTCGGCGGCGGCAGCGGGCACCCACGGACGGTCGCCGGCTTCGCACCCCTCGTCGCCGGCACCGCATCGCCCCGGCTCGCCCGGCGGCTCGTCGACGTCCTCGGCTCCGCCGACTTCTGCGGCCATCCGGACCTGCGCTGGCCGCTGCCTCCCAGCACGTCCCCCGCGGACCCGGCCTTCCACCCCCGCCGCTACTGGCGCGGCCCGGTCTGGCCGGTGACCGTGTGGCTGCTGTGGCAGGGGCTCGAGCGGCTCGGGGAGCACGAGGCGGCCGGCGACCTGCGCGAGGCGGCCCTCGCCCAGGCGGGCAGCGTCGGCTTCCCCGAGTACCTCGAGCCATTCACGGGGGAACCGCTCGGATCGCGCGACCAATCATGGACCGCCGCCGTCGTGCTCGACTGGCTCTGCGGCTGATCCGCCGTCAAGGCGCATCAGCCGCGGGCTGGAACATCGTGTCGATGAACGCCGCCGCCGGGCTCTTCGCAGCCGACGTGGAGCCCGAGCTCATGGGACGGCCGCCCAGCGTCTGCCGGGTCAGCCTCCATCCGGGCGGGCTCGCACCGCGCGTGGTGAACTTCGCCGAGTTCGCGCACCACCTGCTCACGAGACTCCGCCATGACGTGAACGTCTCGGCGGATCCCGACCTCGCCGCGCAGCTGGAGGAGGTGGAGGCCCATCCGACCGTCCGCGAGCTGCCGCGCCCGGCCCTGGAGCACCGCTCGGTCGTGGTCCCCGCCCGGATGCGCCACCCGCGCGGGGAGCTCGCCGTCGGTGTCGAACGCGGACGGCGGCGGCGGCTGGATGCGCCACCCGCGCGGGGAGCTCGCGCCTCGATCTGCACTGCCGCCCACACCCAGGGGGGATGCGCCACCCGCGCGGGGAGCTCGCAGCCGCGGGCAGGCGCCCGAGGGCCAATTCAACGGATGCGCCACCCGCGCGGGGAGCTCGCGCTCTTCACGACGATCGCGACGTTCGGGACCCCGGTAGACGTGACCGTCGACGAGTTGGCCCTCGAGACGTTCTTCCCCGCGAACGCGGAGACCGCCGCACGGCTGAGCCGCCTCGCCGAGGAGGCGGGCGACGCCGCCTGAGACCGTCAGCAGGGAGGGCGGGTAAGGGGCAGGCGCTACCCTCGTCCACGCCCGCGGAGGTCCTCCCGCGGCCCCTCCCGCCATCCGAAGGTCCCGGTCAGTGAGCGAAGCACAGCCGACGAGCGACCCACAGCCGAGCGTCGAGGTCGAGCTCGCGACCCTGGTCGAGCTCTGCAAGCGCCGCGGTCTCGTGTTCCCGTCGTCGGAGATCTACGGCGGACTGCGCTCGACCTGGGACTACGGCCCGATCGGGGTCGAGCTGAAGGAGAACATCAAGCGCCAGTGGTGGCGCTCGATGGTGCAGCTCCGCGACGACATCGTCGGCCTCGACTCGGCGATCCTCATGGCGCCGCAGGTCTGGGAGGCGTCCGGCCACGTCGAGAGCTTCACCGATCCGCTCGTCGAGTGCATCGACTGCCACAAGCGGTGGAGGGCCGACCACCTCGCGGAGGAGCAGGAAGGGCCCCTCGTTTGCCCGGACTGCGGCGGCCAGCTGACGGACCCGAAGCACTTCAACCTCATGTTCAAGACCTTCCACGGCCCGGTCGAGGACGAGGGATCGGTCCTCTGGATGCGACCCGAGACCGCACAGGGGATGTTCGTCGACTTCCCGACCGTCCAGCGCGCGGCGCGGCTGCGGGTGCCGTTCGGGATCGCGCAGATGGGCAAGTCCTTCCGCAACGAGATCACGCCCGGGAACTTCATCTTCCGTACGCGCGAGTTCGAGATGATGGAGATGGAGTTCTTCGTCGTCCCCGGGACCGACGAGACGTGGCACCAGTACTGGATCGACGAGCGGCTCGGCTGGTACGTCGACCTCGGGATGCGACGCGAGAACCTGCGCGTCCGCGAGCACCAGGCCGACGAGCTCAGCCACTACGCGTCACGGACCGTGGACCTCGAGTACTGCTTCCCTGACGCCTCGATGCGCTGGTCTGAGCTCGAGGGGATCGCGAACCGCACGGACTACGACCTCAAGGCGCACGAGAAGAAGAGCGGGCAGGACCTCTCCTACTTCGACCCGGACAGCGACGAGCGCTACCACCCCTACGTCATCGAGCCCGCCGCCGGGGCGACCCGGGCGACCCTCGCCTTCCTCTTCGACGCCTACCGGGAGGAGGAGGCGCCGGACGCGAAGGGCGAGCTGCAGAAGCGCGTCGTCATGGGGTTCGATCCGCGGCTCGCCCCCTACAAGGTCGCGGTGCTGCCCCTCAGCAAGAAGGAGGAGCTCGTCGAGCCGTCACGGCGGGTGTACGACCTCGTGAAGTCGCGCTGGATGACCGAGTACGACCAGACGCAGTCGATCGGCCGCCGCTACCGCCGCCAGGACGAGATCGGGACCCCGTACTGCGTCACGATCGACTTCGACACGCTCGACGACCAGGCGGTGACGATCCGCGACCGGGACACGATGGCGCAGGACCGTGTGTCGATCGACCGCCTCGTCGCCTGCCTCGACGAGCGCCTCCCCGTCTGCTGATCCTCCCCGCTCAGCCTCGCGAAAGGGGCGCCGGCTCGTCGAGGCGAGCGAGCTTGTGCGGGTTGCGCATCAAGTAGATGCGCGTGATCCGGCCGTTCTCGATCGCCAGGCTGACCGCGGTGTCCAGCGCGCCGGCCTGGTCGATCCGCGCCGCCGGGGCTCCGTTGAGCCACGTCGTGGCAGCCACCGCGTCGGGCGCGACCCGACTGAAGCGGGAGAGGAGCGCTGCCACCCGCTGCATGCCCTCGATCGGACGCGGGAAGGCGGGTGCCAGGCCGCCGCCGTCGGCGATCAGGACGACGTCCGGTGCCAGCACGTCCATCAGGCCTTGCAGGTCACCGGAGGTGATCGCGGTCAGGAACTGCTCCACGACCTGCTGTTGCTCGGTTCGGCTGACCTCCATCCGCGGGCGTCGGGCGGCCACGTGGTTCCGCGCCCGACTGGCGATCTGCCGCACGGCTGCCGGCGTCTTGCCGACGGCCTCGGCGATCTCGTCGTAGGGCGTGTCGAAGACCTCGCGCAGCACGAACTCCGCCCGCTCGGCCGAGCCGAGCGTCTCGAGCACGGTGAGCATCGCGATCGAGACGCTCTCGGCGAGCTCGACGTCTTCGGCGACGTCGGGACTGGTCAGCAGCGGCTCCGGCAGCCACTCCCCCACGTACTCCTCCCGCCGGCGGGAGAGCGTGCGCAGCCGGTTCAGCGCCTGCCGGGTCACGATCCGCACCAGATACGCACGCGGATCGCGCACGCCGGCGTGGTCGACGTCGCCCCACCGCAGCCAGGTCTCCTGCACGACGTCCTCGGCGTCGGCCGCCGAGCCGAGCATCTGGTAGGCGACCGTGAAGAGCAGGCCGCGGTGGGTGACGAACGGGTCGTCGGTCATGCTGTGGACGCTAGGCCCGACTGGGCGGTCGGCTGGGCCAAAGGCTCGAGGTCACACGCCTCCGCGAAGCCGTCCGACTTGACCCCGAACGCCACGTTGGACCGCGCATAGAAGTTGGCCAGCGCGATGAATGCGGTCAGCTCGACCAGCGCTGCCGCCCCGAGCTGCTCCAGCAGCCTGGCGGACATCTCGTCGGTGACCGTGGGTGGCGTCTGGCTCATCGCCTCGGCGTAGGCCATCACGTCGCGCTCCAGCGGCGTGAACACATCCGACTCGCGCCAGCGAGGCACCTCGCGCGCCTTGTCCAGGTCGAGGTTCTCGTTGTGGGCCTCGAAGTAGCCGAAGTCCAGGCACCAGGTGCAGCCCACCAGCGACGCGACCGCCATGTGGGCGAACGACTTCAGGCTGAGGTCGCACGCCTCCCACTTCCCCGCCTTGCCGCTGATCGCGAAGTAACCCTTGAGAACCGGACGGTTGTTCCAGTACACCCCGAGCGGAGTCGGTACCTCGCCGAGCATCTTCTTGCTGAACCGCTTCATCAGGGCGCCGTAGACGCCGGTGAGCTCCGCCGTCGGGACCCTCGTGGCGCCGGCCATGTCTCCTCCTCGCGTCGAGGTGTTCGTCATCCCTTCGACATGGAGACACCGGACGGCATCATCTTGTGACAGACCGGCTCACGTACCTGAGGGCGGGTACGCACGTAGGGGTGCGGGTCATGCGTTGGCGTGGGCGTCCCGATCACGCCTCGAGCGCAGGCCGTGCAGCTTCGCGATCCCGAAGGCGAGGCTCAGGTCCGCGGCCGCGACCAGGAGCCACCGGACCCAGGTCTCGGCCCCGGACGGGTTCGCGATCGCGACGGCGAGGACCGCGGCCGCGAAGGCGACGTCCACGGCGATGAGGCCGACAGGGCCACCCGCGCTCGGGCGGCGGGCGACCATCAGGTTCTCCACCGCGTAGACGGCGAGCGCGAGACCGGCGAGCCGGATCGGCCAGCCGGCGGTGAGGCCGACGGGCGCGGCCAACCAGCCGCCTGCGGCGACCAGCGCGACGCCCGCGAGCGCATTCGCCACGGCGTCGACGCGAAGGGTTCGTTCGAGTGTCGTGGGTGTCATCGTCGTTCCTCTCATCCGAGCTGGTAGGTGACGAGCGCGGTCGCGACGTGGACGTCGTCCATCGTGTGGACGTCGACGTGGACCGTGACGAGGCGCCTGCCACGACGGACCACACGCGCGGCAGCGGTGACGTCCGTGCCGTCGGCGGGGGCGAGGTAGCTCACCGACATACCCACGGTGGTGCCACGGGGCCTGTCGGGCATCTCCGCACCCGCCCAGGCCGCGGCCATCGCGGCGGTGTCGATCAGAGCGGCGATCGCGCCGCCATGCACGATCTGCCCGATCGTGACGACCAGCTCCCGGAAAGGAAGCGTCAGCGTCGCCGTGCCGTCCCCGAGCTCGACGAGCTCGATGCCGACGTGGCCCACGAAGGGGCTCGCGGGCAGGAACTCCCGGATCACGTCCGTCGCGGTCGTGGTGGTGGCGCTCACACGATCTCCTCCGGTCGGTGACGACACCACGGTGCGCCGTCCGCGGGGGCGCGTCGATCACCTCCGAGGTAAAGGAGCGGCGGTCAGCGTCGGTTACGGTTCGAACGCGCGCCGACCGACGAGGGGCCATGGGAACGGACACCGCCACCTTCGGGGAGCTGCTGCGGACATGGCGGGAGCGTCGCCGCCTCACCCAGCTCGACCTGTCGTTGGCGGCAGGGGTCTCGACGAAGCACCTCAGCTTCCTCGAGACAGGACGCTCCAACCCGAGCCGTGAGATGGTCCTCGACCTCGCCGAGCACCTCGAGATCCCGCTCCGCGAGCGCAACCTCCTGCTGACCGCCGCCGGGTTCGCCGCGGCGTACTCGCACACGTCGTTCGACGCCCCCGAGATGGATGCGGTGCGGGCCGCGGTCCAGCAGGTCCTCGACGGTCACGAGCCGTACCCGGCGCTCGCGGTCGACCGGTACTGGAACATCGTGTCGATGAACGCCGCCGCCGGGCTCTTCGCAGCCGACGCGGAGCCCGAGCTCATGGGACCGCCGCCCAACGTCTACCGGATCAGCCTCCATCCGGGCGGGCTCGCGCCGCGCGTGGTGAACTTCGCCGAGTTCGCGCACCATCTGCTCACGAGACTCCGCCATGACGTGAACGTCTCGGCGGATCCCGACCTCGCCGCGCTCTTGGAGGAGGTGGAGGCGTACCCGACCGTCCGCGAGCTGCCGCGACCGACCCTCGGGCACCGCTCGGTCGTGGTCCCGGTTCGGATGCGCCACCCGCGCGGAGAGCTCGCGCTCTTCACCACGATCGCGACGTTCGGGACCCCGGTGGACGTGACCGTCGACGAACTCGCCCTCGAGACGTTCTTCCCCGCGAACGCCGAGACCGCCGCACGGCTGAGCCGCCTCGCCGACGAGGCGCACGACGCCGCCTGACGACGGCGATGGCACCGGGCGGCCCCGGCGCCCGGACCGTCCCAGGGACATCTGTGCCCAGCCTTGCACCCGCATGTACTGTGGAAACGCGAACGCGAGGGGATGGGATGTCGGCCGAACGCGAGCGGCGGCGGGTGCGGCGCGTGCGGGTCGTCATCGCCGAGGACGCCGACGACTTCCGTCTCCTCCTGCGCAAGCGCCTCGAGCTCGATGGGCGGTTCGTCGTCGTCGGCGAGGCCAGCAACGGGCAGGAGGCGGTCGACGTGACCTTCGAGCACGGCCCCGACGTCGTGGTCATGGATCTCGGCATGCCGGTCATGGACGGCTACGAGGCCATGCGTCGTATCCAGGAGCGCCTCCCCGACGCGAAAGTCGTCGTCCTGTCGGGGACGGGCGCGAACGAGGGAGCGAACGAGGCCTTCGAGGCGGGCGCCTTCAGCTACCTCGAGAAGGGAACGGCGATGGACCGCATCCTGACCGCGCTCGCTCCGCTGGCCCCGCCGGAGTTCGAGGAGTAGGGGGTTCGGGGGGCTCAGGCAGTCGAGCGCGGCCACGCACGTCTCCCGCGGCTGCGCGAGACGTAGTCCCCCGACTGAAGGGGGTTCGGGGGACTCAGGCAGTCGAGCGCGGCCACGCAAGTCTCCCGCGGCTGCGCGAGACGTAGTCCCCCGACTGAAGGGGGTTCGGGGGACTCAGGCAGTCGAGCGCGGCCACGCAAGTCTCCCGCGGCAGCGCGAGACGT
>JBOHEE010000492.1:0-12053 GCA_050700895.1 Nitriliruptorales bacterium
GCCGAGGAGACCGTCGACCTCTCCGAGCTCGGCGGCTTCGGCGGCTGAGCCCGGCCACGACACTCCTCCCGTCCGCGGGCACGGGCGGCGGCTGAGCCCGGCCACGACGCTCCTCCCGTCCGCGGGCACGGGCGATCGACCGCGCCGCACGCCCTCCCGGAGCACTACGGTCGCGCTCGGACGGCCATCGCGCTGACGGAGGAGGGATCATGGGACTGAACATCGCTGATCTGAGGATCTCGAGCCCGGCGTTCTCCGACGGGGGCGCCATCCCGACGAGGTACGCGAAGGCGGGAGACGACGTCTCGCCGCCGCTCGAGTGGAGCGGGGTGCCGGAGGGAACCCGGCAGCTCGCGCTCGTCTGCCACGACCCCGACGCGCCGCTCCCGCACGGCTGGACCCACTGGGTCGTGTACGGGCTCAGCCCCGACACGACGGGCATCCCCGAGGGCGGCGGTGGCGACTGCCTGGAGGGCATGAACGACTACGGCGACAAGGGCTGGGGCGGGCCGCAGCCCCCACCCGGCCACGGCGCCCATCACTACTTCTTCTGGGTCTACGCGCTCGACACCGAGATCGGCGCCGAGGTGGGGCTGTCGCGGGCGGAGCTCCTCTCCCGCATCGAGGACCACGTCCTCGAACAGGCGCGTCTCGTCGGCACGTTCGAGCAGTAGCCCCGCGCCGATCCACCGACCGAGGGCGGCCTCTGGGTCGCCCTCTCGTCCGTCATGAGGCTTGTGTGGCCGCGGTCGACGTCTCGAGCGCCCCGAGCCCGGGTCAGATGGCGGCGAAGAGGTTGACGAGGCCGAGGAAGGTCCCGACCCCCGCCACCCACAGACTCGGTCGCGCCAGCGGCTCGTCCGCGATGCGGGCGAGGGTCCCGAGCACGAGCGCGACCGGCCCCGTGATGATCGGGACGATGAAGACCGCCGCGGCCCCGAGCGCCGCAGCCGTGTAGCTGCGCACGTTCGCCCGTAGGTCGCGACCGTCCGTCCGCTCGTCGTCCACGTCTGCCTCTCCCGGTCCGCTTCCCCTGCGGCCACATCGTCGCGTGGGGACGGCCCGGGCGCATCCCTGCGGTGAGGACGAACGTGAGAAGAGGAAGGCTCACGGGGGAGCGATGCCCGGCGCGGGGGCGCCGGGCATCGCTGATGTCCGGGGGTGACGGTGGGTGACGCCGGTCCCGGACCCTCCTACATCGAAGCGGGCGGCGACGACCATCCCTACACGCAGCGGACGACGCGGTGGATGGCGCACAGCCTCGTCCACGTCGCCCGCATCCTCCGGGCGCACCCGATCCCACCGGAGGGCAACACCTTCGAGGACGAGATCGAGCACGCCCCACACATCGGCTGAGACCGCGCGGCGGAAGGCGCCGAGGCTGCCACGGGTTCCCGTTTCGGCGCAAAGGGACGAGGTGGCAGGACCGAGCCTGCGTGACGCCGCCTGGCTGGCGCGGTGCACCGGCCGCGGCGAACTGTCGCCCTTCGCCGGCGGGGAGATTGCGGAGCTGGCGCGACAGCTCGGCATCCGCGAGGTCGACCCCGGGGCCCCGCTCATGCGCGAGTCGCACCCGATCGACGCCATCGGCCTCATCCACCACGGCGACGTGGAGCTGACCCGCCGGCACGGCATCCGTCGGGTCGTCCTCCAGGTCCTCCACGAAGGCGACGTGTACGGCGACATCCCGTTCCTGTGCCACATGCCGCCGCCGTTCAGCGCGCGCGCACTCACGGCGGCGGGCGTGATCGAGATCGAGGCGGAGACGCTCTGGCAGCTTCTCGAGTCGCGCCCCCTCGTTTGCCAGCGCTTCCTCTTCTCGGTGGCGTCGCGGCTCCAGCGCATGCAGCAGCGCCTCCTCGAGCTGACGTCCGGCGATCTCCGCCACCAGGTCGCGTCCCTGCTCCTCGACGAGACCGCTGGCTCGACAGGGGTGATCCCCCTCGCGCAATCGACGGTCGCGGAGCTGCTCGGGGCGACCCGCCCGAGCGTCAACCGGGTCCTGCGGGAGTTCGCGGACCAGGGTCTCCTCGAGCTCGCCTACCGCCGCATCGAGGTGGTCGATCCTGATCGTCTGGCGCGCGCGGCCCGGTAGCGAAGGGGCCAGCGGATTGTGTGCGGAAGAGCACAGTCCGGGATCAACCTGGCGTTCGTACCGAGTTCCCCACCCGCCACCAACGAGCGGCGCGCGGGATCGCGCCGGAAGGAGGCGACCATGAGCACGGCCCATCCGGCCGCGGGTACCAGGGAATGGATCCGCCGGCCGGCAGCAACGGCCGGGCGACATCGCCGCAGCGGGCCGCCGGCCTCGCCCTCGCAGGGGTGGGGTTCGTCCTCGTCGCCGTGGCCGCGATCGCGAACTGGACAGCGGCGGCTGATCTCGCTGGCGGAGGGGTCACGGGCACCCTGGCAGGGGCGTTCGCCATCAACACGACGGGATTCGGCCTCGCCAAGCTCGGCATCGCCGTCATCCTCGTCGGGATCGTCATCCACTTGTGGCATCGGGCGAACGCGGTCACGGCCGCGCTCCCGCGGCTGGCGACACCGTCGGACGACCCCCCCACGGCCCGTGGTGACGTGAAGACGGACTTCGGACCCGCAACCGCCACCGCGACCGCGCCGAGCCCACTCTTCATCAACAAGACGGCGCGGGCGCTGTGGCTGCCCGTCCTCGCGATGGGCGTGATGGCACTCGCGATCGGCTTCGTCGTCGGCCTCGTCGCCGCGAACGCCGAGGCGGGCAGTGAGTCCTTCCGTCAACTCTCGGCGTGGGCGCAAGGGACGCTGTTCCTCGGCGAGGGACTGCTCCTGTCCGGGATCTCGTTCCTGCTCGGCGCGATCCTCGCCGGGCTGCGAGACGGCGGGGGGCAGGTCCAGGAGTCCCTCGGCCTGACCGTCACGACCCTGAAGATGCCGGCGGCCGCGAAGTGGTTGCCCGGGATCATGATGGTCGGGATGATGGCGGCCATCGCCCAGTTCGTCCTGTACGGGGTTGCGGCGGCAAGCGCCGGTGACCCCGCGAGCTACGCCGTCTGGACGACGTGGCTCGGGCCCTTCCGCGAGACCGCGCTCGGCGTCCTGCTCGCCGGGATCACCCTGGCGCTCTTCGCGATCAGCAAGGTCCTCGGCTTCCAGTTCAGCCGCATCCAGCAGATCGTGAAGCACGGCGTCTGAGAGGAGACATCATGGCGACCCCCGTTTCAGGCAGGACGATCAGCATCCCGACCCGTCCGGAGAGCCGCTCCGACGAGTTCGTCGTCGTCGCCTCCGAGCTGGGGCTCGGCTACAACTTCCCGCAGCGGATGGCCGACCGACTCTGGGCGCCGATGTTCGTCATGGGGGTGATGGGGCTGGCGGCCGGGCTCGTCGCTGCGTTCGTCCGGGCCGGGATCATGTCCAGTGACCCGGGTGACGCCGTCAGACTCGCGCAGCTGCAGCACGTCACCGCGGGTCTGAGCTTCATCGGCTTCTTGGGGGTCTTCTCCGGGATCGTGTTCGCGATCGCGCGCATCCTCGGCGCTTTCCGGAAGGGCGGCGGCGAGGTGCAGGAGGCTGTCGTCCCACATGTCCAGACCCTGAAGATGCCGACCACCGCGAAGGCGATGATCGCGCTGATGGCCATGGGAATGATGGCGATCCTCGTCCCCGTAATCCTGCACTTCGTCGTCGCCGCCGGGGTCACCTCGAGCGAGGCCGACCTCGTCCGGTCCGAGCAGTGGTTCGTGGCGATCGAGGGCGTCCGCCGTCTCGGCATCGCCCTCTACCTCGTCGCGATCGCGCTCGGACTGGCGACGATCGTCCATGTGCTCCGCTTCCAGGCGGTTCGGATCCTCGAACTCGTCCGGGAGCGTCCCGCCCAGGACTGATCTGCCCGCCACAGAGGAAGGAGGCCGCCGACGGCCCCCCGGCGGCCTCCTCCACTCGTGCCGTCGCTGTGGCCGGCCGTCACTCGATCACGAGCTCGCCCGCCGTCATCTTCTTTACGTCTTTGATCTTGACGAGGTGGCTGTGGCCGGCCGTCACTCGATCACGAGCTCGCCCTCCATGCCGGCCGCGCGGTGGCCGGGCACCGAGCAGTAGAAGGTGTAGGTGCCCGGCTCGAGCTCGACGTCACCGGATGCGGTCGCTCCCGCGTCGACGCCGACGACCTCCTCGTCCCCGAGCTCCTCGATCACGAACGTGTGGTTGATGCGGTCCTCGGAGGTGAGCTCGATCGTGATCGTGCCGGCCGGCGCCTCGAGCTGGTCCGGTTCGAACTCGAGGGAGTTCGTCCCGGTGATCGAGAGCGTCTCGCCGCCTCCGCCGCCTCCGCCGTCACCGCCCCCGCCGCCTCCGCCACCGCAGGCGGCGAGGAGCAGCGCCGCGGCGACGCTCAGGACCAGCCGTCTCATGTCGAAGCCTTCCTCTGGGACGTCGTGCACCGTCCGCGCCGTCGTGCCCCGCTGGTCGGCAGCCCGGACGCTGCCTGCCATCCCGAACCGCTACCCCGTGAAGCGGTTCGGGGCCACGACCGGGACCGGACAGTTGACCGTGAACGTCTCGCCGCCGGTGTCCGGCGTCCCGGGGAACTCCTCGAGCCGGCCCTCGTCGCGAGCCGCGTGGAGCTCCTCCTGGGTGCGCAGGACCTCGGGGGTCTCGCCGTCCTTCCAAGCGTAGGTGAACTGGTCCCAGTACGGGCTCCACGCCGGGTCCCCGGCGCGCGAGTCGAAGACTGACGGCTGGAACCCCATCGGGCCGGGGCCCCCGTCGATCCCGTTCATGAAGACGTTGGTGCGGCCGACGGCATCGCTGCCGGTCGCGGCCTCCAGACCAGGTGAGGCGACCACGCTCATCCCCTCGGCCATCGGCGCGGCCGCGGTGTCGACGACGATGTAGTACGAGCCCGGGAAGCACTCGTGCAGCTTGAAGGTCACCGAGAGGTCGCTCGTGTTCGGCGCCTCCAGCAGCTGACCAGGCCCGAGGTAGGTCGTGCGCTCGTCGTCGACGGGCATCTCGCCCCCGGGCCACTTCACGATCGCCTGGTTCACGACGATGTCGGTCTCCTCGAGTTCGAGGTCGCCCGCATCCGCGGCTGACGCGACCTCGTCCGCGGAGGCGAGCGGCCTGGCCGAGCCGCTCCACCGCGCCCTGACGAGCCGCCACGCGGGCGTGTAGTCGTCGCGTCCCGGGTGGGTGGACAGCACCGTCGGCTGGTCCTCGCCGCCCTCGAAGACGTAGGCGGTCGCAGCCGCGTCGAGCAGGTTGCCGATCCTCGGCGCGAAGACGAGCCCCGCCTCCTCGGCGAAGGCCTCGTCGGAGGTGTCGGTGCGGATGAAGAAGGCGTCCTCGCCGTCCGCGGTGACGCGATGCAGGCGCAGCGTCACGAACCCGAACGCGCCCGCCCAGTCCTGCGGGTCGATGGAGTAGTCGAGCACGTCGCCGACGATCGCGCCCTCCTCCACCGGGGTGCCCGTGCCGTCGGGCGGTGAGTCCTCGACGAGCCCGACCGTTGCCGCGTCGTCGCCGCAGGCGGCGAGGACGGCACCCAGCGCCCCTCCGGCGAGGTACATCCCTGCGCCTCCCCGGGTCACGACGCTCATGAATTCGCGTCTGCCCAGGCGTGATTGACCTCGTGCGTTTCCCATGGACATCCCCTCGGTCTCCGAGACGGGTGGGGGAACTCGTGCAGCGGCGGGCTTGCTTCCGCCTGTTCCTGTCCGGATGGCCGACCCGGGGCGGCCGATCGGCCGGGCTTCATGGCCCGTTGATGCCGTTCACGCCTCCGGAGCGCCGAGGAGCCGTGCGAGGAGACGCGTGAATCTGCCCGGGTGCCTTGGCGCCCAGCCTTCGGGCAGGTCCTCCGGCGCGTGTGCCGCGACCGCGGACAGGACGTCGTCCGCGGTCGGGTTCACGAGCGCGAGCGGGCCCACCTTCACCGTCGGCACGGTTTCGCTCCCGCCCGCGACCGAGCGCACGAACGCGGCCGCATGCTCGTCCTCCCAGATGTCGACCGCGTCGTAGGCAAGCCCGTGGGCGTCGAGGCTTCGGCGCAGCCCCATGCAGAACCCGCAGCCGGGGCGCCAGTAGAGCGTGACAGGACGCTCGCTCACGTGGCGTCCCGGCGGGAGATGGCGCGCAGCCTCACAGGAGCGCCGCGTAGACGAGCGCGACGAGGACCCCGTAGATCGCGTGGCCCATGAGAAGCCCCACGGCGGTGCCGCCGCCGTAGTTGACGCCGAAGAAGCCGGGCTCCGCGATGCGGAGGTCACCCGGCAGCGCCCGCCACGTGGTCTCTCCGGTGAAGGTCGCCGCACCCTCCATCCGCGGGTGCATCGACCCCATCATCGGGAACGCCATGCCGCCGGCGACCAAGCCGTGGACGAGACCGATGACGAGGCCGGCGAGCCAGCTCGCGGTTGCGAACGCGGCGAAGAGCAGGGCGTAGATCGTGCCGAACACGATCGTCCCCATCACGATCACGTGGGTGAACATGCCGATGCGCTTCGCGGTGTCCGGATCGTCGGTCATCATCGCGCCCTGGATGAGTGGCATCGGGGGCATGTTCGTCATCCCCATCTTCGTGCCCATGTTCATGGCGAGGGTCATCCCGATCGTCCCGACGAAGCCGGCGATCACGCCGAACCAGATGTTGAACTCCATGTCTGCTCGCTCCCCTCGAATTGGCGCTGCAAGTCGCGCTCTCGCCTCATGCAACTCAGAGTCGGCGTGGGCTATTCGCCTGGAGCGAACCGCCGTGGGTGACAATCCTCAGAAGCTCAGGATCTCTCCGACCTCAGGCGACGGTGCGGCGGTAGACGCGGACGGCGAGGGGCGCGAACACGAGCGTGATGCCGGCGATCCATGCGAGCGCTAGCAGGACCTGGCCGGCGACGGTCTGGCCGGGTTCGAGCAGCGCACCGGGGCCCATGGTGAGCCCGCGCAGGGCGTTCGCGACGATCGTGACCGGCTGGTTGTCGGCGAAGGCCCGGAGCCACGACGGCATCGTCTCGGTCGGCACGAACACCGAGCTGGCGAATACGAGCGGGAACACCGGCAGGAAGACCGCCGACTGTGCCGCCTCGGGGTTCTTGACCTTGAGCCCGATGGTGGCCATCACCCACGACAGCGAGTACGCGAAGGTGAGCGCGAGTCCGACGGCGGCGACGAGGCCGAGGAAGCTGGTCTGGTAGCGGAACCCGACCGCGAACCCCACGACCAGCATGAGCGTCAGCACGAACGCGTTGCGGACCACGTCCGAGAGGGTCCGGCCGGCCAGCACGGCTGAGCGTGCCATGGGCAGGGACCGGAAGCGGTCGATGACGCCGTTGGACAGATCCTCGGTCAGACCCATGGCGGTCTGGCCGGCCCCGAAGGTGGCGATCTGCACGAGCAGGCCGGGCATGAGCCAGTTGATGTAGCGCCCCCCCGCCGCCGGCGGGATGGCACGGCCGATCGCCCCGCCGAACACGTAGGTGAACAGCAGCAGGAACATGACCGGCTGGATCGTGGAGAAGATGAGTAGCTGGGGCAGCCGCACGTTGCGTCGCACGTTCCGCCGGGTGATCATCGCGACGTCGGTCAATGCGCGGTTGCGGGCCGCGCCGCTGGCGGTCGTCGTCGTGGAGCTCATCGCGCGTTCCTTCCCGTTCGTGCCCGCGACCGACGAGCGCGGCGTCCACGGCCACTGCCCTGGCCTTCGGCGGACGGGTCGTCCGTCGCGGCGTGACCGGTCAGTGCCAGGAAGACGTCGTCGAGGGTCGGGGTGTGTCACCGCGGCATCCGTGGGGACGACGCCCGCGGCGTCGAGCCGGCGGACCGCCTCCATCATCGTCCGTGTCCCGTCCGGTGCGGGCAGGCTGACCTCCCGCCGCGCCTCGTCGTACGTCACCTCCCCGTCGCCGATCGCCCGCAGGGCCTCAAGGGCCGCTTCGCGGTCGGCCTCGTCGATGCGGAACTCCAGCACCGAGCCGCCGAAGTGGTCCTTCAACTCGTCGGGACCCGCCCATGGACGATCGTTCGGGGGAATGGCGGTCCTGCGTTGTCGGGTTCCCGAACGGACGCGTCACCATAGGAGGCGAAGCGTGATCCGCCATGCGCGCGTGCTCGCGACGGCGGCGGTGTTCGGGGTGTTGGCGGCCACGTGTGCCGGCTCCTCCACCGAGGACACCGCGCCGGATGTCGCGGGAGCAGAGGAGGCGTCCGACCCGACCGACTCACTCGCGGAGGGTGAGCTTCCCGAGGGGCACTCGGCGCTCGTCGACATGAACGACCCGACCTTTCCCGACCCCCTCGTGGACCCGGCCGACGTGATCTCGGGTGGGCCGAGCCCCGACGGGATCCCTCCGATCGACGAGCCGACGTTCGTGTCGGTCGAGGCTGCCGACGAGTGGCTCGAGGACCAGGAGCCGGTCGTCGTCCTCGAGCTGGAGGGCGATGCCCGCGCCTACCCGATCCAGATCCTGATGTGGCACGAGATCGTGAACGACACCGTCGCGGGGACTCCGGTCACCGTGACGTACTGCCCGCTCTGCAACACGGCGGTCTCGTACAAGCGGGTCGTGAACGGGGCGGAGACGACGTTCGGCACGTCGGGCCGTCTGTTCGCCTCCGCGCTCGTGATGTACGACCGTGCCACCCAGTCGCTCTGGACCCACTTCGACGGTCGGGCGGTGATCGGCGTGCTGACCGGCGCGCAGCTCGAGACCATCCCCTCCCCACTGCTCGCGTGGAGCGACTTCGCCGCCCAGTACCCGGACGGCGAGGTGCTCGACCGCGAGACCGGGTTCTCGCGGCCCTACGGCACCAACCCCTACGAGGGCTACGACGACCCCGACTCGCGGCCCTTCCTGTTCCGCGGTGACGCCGACACCCGTGCGAAGATGAAGCAGCGCGTCGTCGGCGTCGCCCACGAGGATGCGGCGAAGGCGTGGACGCTCCAGGCGATCAGCAGCCCCGACGGCGTGGCGGCCACCTCCGGCGAGGTGGGCGGCCAGGCGATCGTCATCCTCTGGAAGGGCGGCCAGTCGAGCGCCCTCGAGACCGACTCGGTCGACAGCGGCCGCGACGTCGGATCGGTCGGGGTCTTCGTCCCCGAGGCCGACGGCCGGTCGCTCACCTTCCGCGCCGAGGACGGGCGGTTCGTCGACGAGGAGACCGGCTCCACGTGGGCCGTTACCGGAACAGCCACCGCCGGACCCCTTGAAGGCGAGACGCTCGAGCGGCTCCACCACTTCGACACGTTCTGGTTCGCATGGTCGACTTACCGGCCGGGAACAGAACTGGTCGAGGAGGGAGCGTGAGCTCATCCGGCAAGCAGTCGGCGAAGGCGCAGAAGCGGCAGGAGAAGAAGCAGCGCAGCCGTGAGGCCAAGGCCCGCAAGGCCGAGCAGCGGCGTCGCGCGGACCGGCGCCAGCGCCTCCGTCGCGGCGCGCGGGTCGGTCTGATCCTCGTCGGCGTCGTCGGTCTGGTCGGGGGCCTGTACCTCGCGACGAGCTGGGACCGGCTCGCCGCAGGGCGGCGCCTCGGCGACCTCGTCGTGAAGGAGCGGTTCCTCGGTCGGGCGCACTCGAGTCCGGTGACGACCGACCCGGCGCCGACGTCCGGCAACCACACCGCGGGGGCGGAGTGCGGCGTCCGGTCGGCGCCGGTCGACCCGTCCGTCCAGATCCACACCCTCGAGCACGGCGGCGTCGTCTTCCAGTACCGCGAGGACGACATCGATCCGGCGGCCATCGAGCGGCTGGAAGGTCTGGCGCCCGAGTTCGGCTCGCACGTCCTCGTCGCCCCGAACCCCAGCGTCGACGCCCCGATCGTCGCGACCGCATGGACGCGCAAGATGCGCCTCGACGAGGTCGACATGGAGGCGCTGCGGGACTTCGCGATCGCGTTCCGGGGGCAAGGACCGGAATCGGTCCGCTGTCCCGTGTGACGCCGTGACGCCGGACGAACTGGAGGCCGCGCTCACGCCTCCCGTCGCCTTCGTGCTGTCGGGAGGAGCCGGGCTCGGGGCGCTCCACGTCGGCATGCTCCGTGGCCTGGCCACCACCGGCGTCGAGCCCGCCCTCGTCGTCGGCACCTCCGTCGGCGCGTTGAACGGCGCCGTCCTCGCCGCGGCGGGATCGGTCGCCGACGGGGCGGAACGGCTGGTGGGGATCTGGCGCTCCCTCCGCCGTCACGACGTGTTCCCGGGCGGGCTGACGAGCCAGGTGTTGAGCCTCGCGCGCAACGGGCACCTCTTCCCCGACAGCGGGCTCCGCCGTCTCGTGGCGCGGAGCCTGACCACCGAGCGGATCGAGGACCTGCCGCTGCCCTTCGTCGCGGTGGCGGCCGAGGCGCTCACCGGCCACGTCCACCTGTTCGAGTCCGGCCCGATCCTCGATGCGCTGCTCGCGTCGACCGCGATCCCGCTCGTTTTCCCCCCCGCCGAGGTGGGCGGCACGCTGTTCGAGGACGGCGGCACGGTGACGAACGTGCCGATGGGCCCGGCGGTCGCGCTGGGGGCCGGCAGCCTCGTCGTCCTCGACGCAGGAAACGTCTGCCACCTCTCCGAGCCGCCGGGCGGACTCGCCGACCGCGTCCTCCTGGCCGTCCACCGCGCGCTCCAGCAGCGGGCGTTCATCGAGGCGCCGATGCTCGCCCGAAGGCTGCCGGTCCTGTACCTCCCCCGCCCGTGCGTCGAGGACTGGAGCCCGCTGGACCTCGAGCGCGGCGCGGGGCTCGTGGACACCGCCGAGGCCGAGGTTCTGAGCTTCCTCGAGGAGAAGCCGGCACCCGCCGTCGGGGCCATGGTCGGCGGCCCGCACACCCACGGCGGCCAGGCGTTCGTCCCCACCGTACTCAAGGCCCTCGACCGCTGAGCGGAATAGCAACCTGACCTGGCTCGGTTCCCGGCCGCCTGACCGGGGAGGCGCAGGTGCCTGACGGCGTGAGCCTCGCCGTCGCTTTCGGCGGCGGGGTGGTGTCGTTCCTCTCGCCGTGTGTCCTGCCGATCGTCCCGGGCTATCTCACGATCATCACCGGCCTCGACGTGACGACGACGGCGGGACGGGGACGGGGTGCGAGCATGCGGATCGCACGCCACACGGCGCTGTTCATCCTCGGCTTCACGGTCGTGTTCGTCCTCCTCGGGCTCACCGCGACGACACTCGGGAGGACCCTCCTCGCCAACCAGGTGCTCCTGACCCGGATCTCTGGCGTCGTGATCCTCGCGATGGCGCTCTACCTCGTCGGCTCGGTCGTGACGTACGCTCCGTGGCTGTACCAGGAGAAGCGCTTCCATCCCGAGCTCGACCGCTTCGGGCCGTTCGCGGCACCGATCGCCGGCGTCGCCTTCGGGTTCGGATGGACGCCATGCATCGGCCCGATCCTGACCTCGATCTTCGCCGTTGCCGCGACGCAGGAGGAGACGCTCGCGGGCGGTCTGCTCCTCGGCGTCTACTCGATCGGGCTCGGACTGCCGTTCCTCCTCACCGGCCTCGCGTTCGGCCGGCTCGCCGGGGTGTTCGGCTGGGTCCGGCGGCATCTGCGCGGCATCACGCTCGCCTCGGCCGGCTCGCTCGGGCTGTTCGGCGGCCTCCTCGTGTTCGACCGCCTCGTCTGGATCACCACGCAGCTGCAAACCGCCCTGCGCGCCGTGGGGCTCGACATCCTCGTGGAACTGGGCTGAAGGAGTCCCCGCATGACGAAGAAACGCAGGAAGGGTTCGGGTCGGACGCCGGCCGGTCAGGCCAAAGGCAAGTCGCGTCCGACGAGAGGCAAGAAGCAGCGCGCGGCGGAGGCGCGAGCCCGCGCGCGGCGCCGCGAACTCTTCCGCCGCGTCTACTGGAGCGGGGCGGGACTCCTCATCGTGGGTCTCGTCACGGCGGCGCTCCTCGTCACCAGAGACGCCGGCTCGGCCGCTGCCGACGAGTTCGACCTGCCCGCGATGGGGCCGACCGCCGAGCAGCAGGAGCGCGTGCGGCTGGCGGATCTGCAGGGCAAGCCCACCGTGGTCAACTTCTTCGCCTCGTGGTGCACCGCGTGCGACGCCGAGCTTCCCGGGTTCGCCACCCTCTCCCGCCAGCTCGACGGGCAGG
>JBOHEE010000493.1:0-3888 GCA_050700895.1 Nitriliruptorales bacterium
GTCGCCGACCTGACCCTCGACCGCTGGCGCGCGACCCTGGACGCGAACCTCACCGCGACGTTCCTCACCGCGCGGGCCTACCTCCGCCACGTACGCGAGGTTCGAGCGGGCTCGCTCGTGCTCGTCGCGTCCACCGCGGGGCTGTTCGGCGAGGCCGGCCACGCCGACTACGCCGCCGCGAAATCCGCGATCGCGCACGGGCTCCTCCTCAGCCTGAAGAACGAGGTCGTCCGCGACGCCCCGGCCGCGCGGGTGAACGCGGTCGCGCCCGGCTGGACGGTGTCGCCGATGACCGACCGCGACCTCGACGGCGCGACCGTCGCCCGGGTCACCGCAACCATGGCGCTGCGCAAGGTCGGCACGCCCGAGGAGGTCGCGGCCGCGGTCGTCTGGCTCGCGTCCGACGCCGCGAGCCACGTGACCGGCCAGGTCGTCACCGTGGCCGGCGGCATGGAGGGCCGTCTCCTCGCCCCCTGACCCGGGCCCTCTCGCGGTTCGCGGCCCAGGCCGACGGCGTCCGGACGTCCGACGTCAGGATGCGCTGCAGAGGGCCGCGGCCCGCTCCATGGTCGCCAGGGCGTCCTCCAGCCGGCGTCGGCCCAACCCGCAGGACGCGGCGACGTCGACCGAACGCCCCAGCAGCCCCTCGATGAGCCGGACGAGCTCCTCCTGCTCGGCGACGGTCCGATCCTCGTGGACGAGGCCGGCGATGAAGCGGGTCGTCGACGGCAGGCGGAGCCGGGACAGCGGGGCGTAGAAGGCCGGCTCGCGCGGCGGGGGGTCCTCGCCGGCGGCGAGCGGCGCGTGCAGGAACTCCAGAGGCCGGCCCTCGGGCCACCGGCGCACGATGGCGTTGGCGAGCAGCACGAGCGGCCGCACGTCCTTCATCCGTCCGAGCGCCCGGTGGTTCATGTCCCCGAGGCACAGGTGCAGCCCGAAGCGTGTGCCCTCGGGGGACCGCGTGGCGAGCGCGGCGATACCGCGCGCGAGGTAGGCCGCCACCAGCGGGCGCGCCGGGTCGGGGAGGCTCGTCACCGCGACGAGCTCGGCGGGGATCTCGAGCTGGAACACCACGTCGCCGCCACCGTGACGGTGGATCGCGTGGATCTCCCGGAGCGTCGCGACCGTGAACGGCCACCGGTGCAGCAGCGCTCCGGTGGGGCCGAGGGTGAAGAGCGCCATGTCGAAGTCGCCGGGGATGCCGACCTGGAAGGCGAGGTCGGGGCGGTCGTGCTCGTCCCGCAGCTTCTCGAACAGCGGGAAGCTCTCCTCGAACGCGAGGACATGGCCGAAGTCGAGCGTGCGCCCGTCGAGATGGCGCCCGGGACGGATCCGGTACGTCAGGGTCCGGTCGTAGTCGGACCAGTCGCCCTCGCGCCGAACCTCGAGGTCGGGGTGCTCGCGGAGCGACTCGATGATGTGGATGATCCAGTTCCGGCGCTCGCCGGTCTCGCCGTCCGGCAGCGTCCGCAAGCGGGGACCGAGCCGGTCGAGCGCGGTTCGCATCGCCGTCGACGCGGAGTCGAACGGCGTGCTCCCCACCAGGTGCGCACCACGTTCCACGGAGAACCTCCCCGCCTGACGCTACTCCAACCTGCGGAGTCGGCGTCCCCTCACCGGGATACTCCCGCTGGCGTACGCGGATCGACTCCCCTCAGTGTGACGGTGCCGTTCGGCGTCGGCGAGCTGTCCGAGCCGGTCATCCTCCCACCACGATCGTCGAGTCGCTGTGCGGCCTCGCACTCGCGATCGCCGGCGTCGCCGTCCTCACCGGCCGCCGCTGGTGGTGGCGGGCGAACGTCGCGGGGCACGCGTTCGCGCTCGGGGGCGTCCTGCTCGGCATCGCGGTCATCGCGGCCGGGGGCGGCCCGGGCACCCCGCTCGACAACGCGTACCACGCGACGATGGTCGTGGTGCTCACCGCCACGCTCGCCGCGCTGGTCGAGCTCCGTGGCCGTGCCCGACCCTTACGCGCAAGAAGGGCCGGAACGGCCTGCGGCGCAACGCCGTGCTGGCCGTCGGGGCGGCCGCGGCAGCGGTCACGCTCTCGGCCTGTGTCCAGACGTCCTCGCCGTCCGGCAACGTGCGGATGGGCGAAGCCGACGCCGACGCCATCGAGGTGGCCGCGGTCGACAACGCCTTCGAGCCGGCGGTCGTGGAGGTCGAGGCCGGCGAAGAGGTGACGCTCGAGATCCGCAACGACGGCGGGTGAGGCTCACGGCACCTTGACCGGTTCGGCGACCAGGCCGTCCTCTGCGGCCGCATCGCCGACGTGCTCGGCGGCCACCGCCTCGGCCTCCGCGATGAGCGCGAGAGCCCGCCGGCGGCGCACGGCCGCGCCGAACGCGAGCGCCGCGACCACCCCGGCCGCGAACCATCCGGCTGCGCTGCGGTCGCCGCCATCTCGGGCGGCGGCCAGGACCTCGACCCGCTCCTCCAGATCGCGCATCGCGTCCGAGAGGTCGCCGACCTCACTCGCGCTGCGCGCGGCGTCGTTGCGGGTCCGCGCGAGGTCGACGCGCAGGGGGTAGGTACGAGACTCGACCCGCTCGAGGCGCTCCTCGAGCTCCGCCGCCAGCTGCGCGGCCTCTTGCTGGACCCGGGTCGTCCGGATGACCTGTGCGGTGAACGGGTCGGGGAGGATCTCGATGTCCAGGCGCGGGCCGACGTCCGCCAGTGCGTCCTCGCACCCTGCATCGCAGAGCATCAGCCCGTACGTCCCGGGAGCGACGTCCGGAACCACGAACTCGGCCGTCGCCAGCGCGAGGTTGCCGTTCCACCGTGAGAGGTGAACGTCACCGAGGAGCGTCCGGTCGGCCGGCGGAGTCCACCAGTCGCCCGGCTCCGCCTGCCGGGTCGCCGCGTCGAGCATGGCCTGATCCACGCCTCTGACCAGATAGGCGTGGAAGTCCTCGTCCTTCGCTGCCTCGGCCCCCTCCAAGGTCTTGAACATCACCTCCGTCTCGGCAGTGACCGTCTCCCCGACGCCGACCGGTTCCCGGTCGAGGTCGATGTAGGTCCACCAGCCACCCGCCAGGGCAGGCTCGCCCCAAACCACGGACAACCCGAGGACCAAACCCATTCCGAGCACCCGCCGCAGCATCCCGGTCTCCTCCCGAGGGAACTCGCCGCACATAGCGACGAACCGCACCCGCGCACGGTTCAGTCGACCCCGCGACGGTCAGGCGGGACGTTCCCCCGGCCGGACGAGGCCCGACTCGTAGGCGAAGACGACGAGTTGGGCGCGGTCGCGGGCCTGGAGCTTCACCATGGCCCGGCTGACGTGGGTCTTCGCGGTGGCCGGGCTGATCGTGAGGTGCTCGGCGATCTCGTCGTTCGACATCCCTGCGGCGACGAGGGCCATGACCTCGCGCTCGCGGTCGGTGAGGCCTTCGAGCTCGGGCGGGGGATGGCGCCCGGGCGAGCGAGCGGCGAACTCGGCGATCAGGCGGCGGGTCACGCCCGGGGAGAGCAGCGAGTCGCCGGCCGCGACGACGCGGACCGCCTGAAGGAGCTCGACCGGCTCGGTGTCCTTGACGAGGAAGCCGCTCGCCCCGCCGCGCAACGCCTCGAAGACGTACTCGTCGAGCTCGAAGGTGGTGAGGATCACCACCTTGACGTCGCTCAGTGAGTCGTCGGCGGCGATCTGTCTCGTCGCCTCGATGCCGTCGAGGCGCGGCATGCGTATGTCCATCAGGACGACATCCGGCCGGAGGCGTCGCGCCAGCTCGACCGCCGCGACCCCGTCGTCGGCTTCACCGACGACCTCGAGGTCGTCCTCGGACTCCAGGAGGGTTCGGAAGCCGGCCCGCACGAGGTGCTGGTCGTCGGCGAGGACCAGTCGGATCACCGCGCACCGTCCAGCGGCAGCCGGGCCCGGACCCGGAA
>JBOHEE010000494.1:0-2290 GCA_050700895.1 Nitriliruptorales bacterium
GTCGTCGGCGCGGGCGTCGACGACGCGGCCCTCGCGGTCCTCGGCACCGGCCTCCTGGGCGGCTTCACGACCTACTCGACCTGGATGGTCGAGTCGGCGCTCGCCGGACGGCGGCAGGGCGTGCTGAACGTCGGCCTCCAGTTCCTCGCCGGCGCGGTGGCGGTGGCGGCGGGCCTCGTGCTCGGAGGTCTCCTCGGCACCGGCCGGTCCTGACGCCGCGCCAGGCGGCGTGCTACGGGGAGCCCGCGGCGTTGCGCGCGGCCCAGGGCGCGAGGATCGCGTGGACGGCAGCCGTCGCCCGGACCTCGACCCCGTGGCGCTCGGCCAGCCGGACCACGACGCCGTGGAGGCCCTCGAGCTCCATCTGCCGAGCGGCCACGAGGTCGTCGTGCAGCGAGGAGAACATGCCCGGTTCGAGCGACTCGGCGAAGGCGAGACGCTCCTCGACCGCCCCGTCGGCGACGTCGACCCCGACGGCGCGGGCGACCGCGTAGGTCTCCTCGACGAGCCGCCGGAACAGCGCCCACGTCTCCGGCGTCCCGCGCACGTCGCCGATCGGCAGCCGCACCGCCGCGGTCGTGCCGGCCTGGGCGCAGATGAACGCGAACTTGTCCCACATCGCGACGCGGATGTCGGGCGGGATGGCCGCGTCGATGCCGGCCGTCCGGCAGGCCTCGAGAAGGCGCTCCGTCCGCGCGCTGGCCGCGCCGTCGAGCTCACCGAACAGGATCCGTCCCGGACCGCCGGTATGCGCCACGATCCCCGGCTCGACGATGCCCGAGAAGATGAACGCAAGTCCGCCGACGGCATGCTCGCGGCCGACGACCGCGGCGATCCTCTCGACGTTGTCGACGCCGTTCTGGAGCGACACGACCGCGGTGTGCTCGCCGACGAGGTGCGGGAGGTGGTCCTCCGCGACGGTCGTCGTGTCGAAGGACTTCACGCAGAACAGGACGACGTCGCAGGGCCCAACGTCGCGCGCGTCGTCGGTCGCGGCAACCTCGTCCAGGCGCAGGTCGCCGTCGACGCTGCGGACCTCGAGGCCGCGGGTCTGCATCGCGTCGAGGTGCGCGCCGCGGGCGATGAACCAGGTCTCCTCGCCGGCCGCCGCCAGTCGGGCTCCGAAGTAGCCCCCGACCCCACCGGCGCCGACGATCGCGATCCGCACGCCGTCGACGTTAGGTCAGTGGGCCCGGCGACGTCGAGGTCAGGGAGCGGTTCTCCCGAGGGTGCCGTCGATCCCGTCCTCGATGTCGTCCACCTCGTCGCCGTCGCCGGCGGATCTGTTCGACGCGCGGATGCCGGTCAGGGGCGCCCGTCGTAGGGGCGGCCGATCTTCACGAGGTCGCTCCGCGAGAACGCGTCGACGACGCGGACCCGCTCGCCGCGCTCGGGAGCCTCGACCATCCTCCCGTCGCCGACGTAGATGCCGACGTGGCCCACCGGACGGCGGAAGAAGAGGAGGTCGCCGACGCGGACGTCGCTGCGGGCGACCCGCAGGGTCACGTCGTGCTGCCGGCGCGAGCTGTGCGGGAGCTCCACGCCTGCGTGGCGCCAGACGTACCTCGTGAGACCCGAGCAGTCGAACGAGTCCGGGCCCTCGCCGCCCCACCGGTAGCGGTCGCCGACCTGGTCGAGCGCGACGCGGCGGACGCGCTCGAGCTTGCGGTGGTAGTCGCGCAGGATCGCGGTGTCGCGGTCGTCGGCGCTCGACCCGCCGTCGTGGCCGATCCGCCGTAGCGCCGCGAGGACGTCGCCCTCCTCGACGCTCGAGCCGTAGTCGTGGTTCGTGTGGCGGACGGCGTGCCTCAGGTCGTCGTAGTCCTCCTCGGCGCCGACGGGAGCGGCGAGCACGAGGATGGCCGCAGTGGCGGCAGGGACCACGAGCAGTCTGCGAGAGTGACGCACGGGCGTCTCCTTGTCGTGTGGCTGCGGACTCCATCTGCCCGGGGCGGCGTGGGCGCGTGGCAGCGCCGGGGTTGTGGTGATGTCGAGGCGTGCGGCGAGCACCGGATCGGGGGAGCCTGCCGGAGACGCCGGTGGCGACCTCAAATCCGGCGTGCGTTCAGCGCACGATCGGGACGGAGCGAAGGCGGGTCGCTACCGGCCGAGCGCGATCCGGGCCCGCGGGTCGTAGCGGTTCGGCCGACCGCGCCCCTGCTGCACCGACTCGAAGAGGACGAGCTCGCTCGCCGTCCAGGCGCCGTGCACCTGAGGGACGGCGTCGACGTGCTCCGGCCGGATCGGCGCCCCGCGACGGCCACGCGACCGGGCGAGGGTGAGATGGGGC
>JBOHEE010000495.1:0-2065 GCA_050700895.1 Nitriliruptorales bacterium
GGTGCTCGACGGCGCCGTCCTCACCCGGGAAGAGATCGCCGACGCGGTCGGCGACGAGACCGGCTCGGCGGCGCAGCGCGACAAGCTCCTGAGCGGCTGGGGGACGCTCTTGAAGCCGGTCGCGAGGCTCGGCCTCCTCTGCTACGGGCCCGACCGCGGACGCAACGTGACCTTCACCCGGCCCGACACCTGGCTGGGAGGCTGGCGCGAGGTGGACCCCGACGAGGCGACCGCGGAGGTGACCCGCCGCTACCTCGCCGCCAACGGGCCCGCATCCCGGGACGAGTACGCGCGCTGGTTCGGGACCACGGCTGCTCACGCCGGCCGCATGCTGCAGGCGCTCGGCGACGAGGCCATGGAGGTCGAACACGACGGCGGCCGCGAGTGGGTGCTCGCCGCGGATCTCGACGCAGCCGAGGAGCCAGTCGATGGGGTGGTGCGGCTCCTGCCGCGCTTCGACCAGTGGACCGTCGGGCTGCCGCGCGCCGACGACGTCGCGGTCACCCCGGACGTCCGCGACCGCATCTACCGCGAGGCGGGGTGGATCTGGGCGGTCGTGCTGGCCGGCGGGCGCGCCGCGGGCATCTGGGAGCACGACGTGAAGGCGTCCACCGTCGAGCTCCGGGTCGAGCCCTTCACGAAGCTCCCGCGCCGGACCCTCGATGCGATCGAGGTCGAGGCGCAACGCCTCGCCGACTGGCTGGACCTGACCCTCGACCTCACGATCGTCGCCTGATCATGGAGCTAGAGGTGGGGGTCGCCGCGCTCGTCGAGCCGTTCTCGAAGCGCGGCGAGTTCCTCAACCATCGCCCGGTCCTTGGGCCGGTCGGCGCGGCGCTTCATCGCGATGAGATCGTCGATCGACGCGATGCGGAAGCTGAGATCGTCGACGCTCACGGTTGACGAGGTGGCGACCATTGCCTCGTAGCCCTCCGAGCCTCCTGGCAGGCCGAGGACGTCGAGCGGTCCGTGGCGGGTCGCGAAGGTGAAAGCGTCACCGGCCTTCAGCGTCGGTGCGTCGAGGCGGAACGGAAGATCTTCCGGGACGGCGGGACCTCGCAGCCTGGCCTCGAGCTCCCGGAGGGCCGACGCGAGACGCTCCAGATTCTCGTCCGTCCGCTCGCAGCAGATGTCGACATCGAACGTGGTTACCGGGGCACCGCGGAGCTGCGCTGCGATCCCCCCGATGACGACGAACCGGACTTTGTGACGGAGGAGGGCTTCGAAGATCGGATACGGGTCGAACTTCGACGCGGTCATGCGTTCGGTGCCCGTTCTCGCCCGCGCCGCGAAGCGCGCCCACCTCCGTCCGGCTGCGAGCCGCTCCGAGGGCGGTAGCTCCAGCATCTCGTCGATCACAGTGCGGTCGACGCCCTGGCCGCGGAGGCGCTCCACCTCCATCGTGTAGCCGCAGTTCCGCAGCAGTCGCTCCAAGGTCTCGAAGCGCGGGGTGACCGCGCCGGACTCGATGCGCGCGACGGTCGGCTGCGGGACGCCGGCACGCTCCGCGAGCTCACGCTGGGAGAGGCCCGCCTTCGCCCGAGCGAACCGAAGCATCCTTCCCGGCGCTCCCATATCACCAATGCTATCGGGATGGTGCGAAGGTGGCATCGGTCCGCTGGAGGACGGGTGCTCGGGCGCAGACGCTTCGCGACGGGATCGCGAGGTGGTCTGCATCGCCGGGCTATCGTCTCAGCCGCCCCCGAGACGGAGTACGGGCGTGGCGATCGACGAGCGACTGCGGGAGCTGGCGACCGGGAAGCACTTCGCGGCCCTCACCACGCTCTTCCCCGACGGGCGGCCGCAGACGCAGGTGGTGTGGGTCGACGCCGACGACGAGCACGTCCTCGTCAACACCGAGGTCCACCGCCCGAAGTTCAAGAACGTCAGCAACGACCCGCGGGTTGCGGTGATGATCTGGGACCGCGACGACCCGTACCGCTTCGTCGAGGTCCGCGGCCGCGTCGTGGACACCGTCGGCGGCGCGGAGGCGCTCGAGCACATCCACGCCTGCTCGCGCCGCTACCGCGGCGCCGACTACGACGAGGCCAACATCGCCTCGGAG
>JBOHEE010000496.1:0-1852 GCA_050700895.1 Nitriliruptorales bacterium
CGGTACTCCCACGTCATGCATCTCGTCAGTCGGGTGGCGGGGACCATCCGCGTCGGCGTCTCACCGGTGGACGTGCTGCGGGCGGCCTTCCCCGCGGGCACCGTGTCCGGTGCCCCGAAGGTCCGGGCGATGCAGATCATCGACGACCTCGAGCCCACACGTCGCGGGGTCTACGCGGGGGCGATCGGCTACGTCGACTTCTCCGGCAACCTCGACACCTGCATCGCCCTCCGGACGCTCGTCATGCGCGACGGCGTCGCCTACGCCCAGGCGGGCGCCGGGATCGTCGCCGACAGTGTCCCCGAGGACGAGGAGACCGAGACCCGCAACAAGGCGATGGCGCTCCTCGCGGCGGTCCGCGCCGCCGAGAAGCTGACCTCCTGAACGAGGGGGATGCGGGTCTTCCGCCCACCCCAAGGGACACGGCGGCGCCTTACGCTCACGTCATGCGCGGCGTGAGGTGGGGGGCGATCGTCGCGGTGGGGCTGGTCCTCGCGACCGCGTGCAGCGCCCCGGCGCCGCTGCCGGCCTCCGCACCCCCGCCCCCCGTCGAGTCCGCGCCGAGCCCATCACCGTTGGCGGGGGAGCCGGTCGATGTGCGCCTCGTCGAGGCGGCTGCGCCGCGAGCGCTCGGGCGGCTCAGCATCGACCCTGGGCGTGCCCTCGCGCACGTCGTCGCCCTCGCGGACATCGGTCCAAGGCTGCCCGGGTCGGAGGCGGACCGTGCTGCGCGCGGGTACGTCTCGGGGATCTTCGAGGCGGCGGACTGGTCGGTCGTGGAGGAGCCGTTCGGGCTGCCGCAGGGCGGGGAGAGCGCGAACGTCGTCGCGTGGCGCAGCGGGGCGGAGCCACCGTACGGCGGGCCCCACGTCGTCATCGGCGGCCACCTCGACACCGTCGAGGGCTCGCCCGGCGCGAACGACAACGCGAGCGGAGTCGGCGTCATCCTCGCGGTCGCCGAAGCTCTGGGACCGGACGTGCTGCCGGCCCTGCCGGTCGTGCTCGTGGCCTTCGGAGCGGAGGAGCGCCAACCCGCGGCGGGACGTCCCGATCACGTCGGGTCGGACGCCTATGCGTCGGCGCACGGCGAGCGCGTCGTAGCGATGCTCTCGGTCGACATGATCGGGAACGGGCGCAGCACCTGCATGTGCTGGTACGCGGCAGGCCCGGGCACACTCGCCGAGCGTCTCGCCGCAGTCGCCGGCGACGCGGGGATCGACGCGGTCCACGTCGCACGCCAGGGCGACGTCAGCGACCACGGACCGTTCGCGCTGCGCGGCGTGCCGGCTGCATTCCTCTGGACCGGCATCGACTCCCGGTACCACAGCCCCGGCGACACCGCCGAGCACGTCCGCCCCGCCGACCTCGCCCGCGCCGGCGCCCTCCTCCTCGCCTTCCTGGCGGACCTGACGAGCGCCGACGCCACCTCCTTCGGTTCGGGGTAGGGAGTCCGCTTCGCGAGCCACCACCGGCACGGCGCCTGTCGGGACGCCGCGTTCGGCGGTCATGCGTGCCTACGATGGCTGACCTCTGGAGCGGGACCTGCCATGGCGGACTACCTGGACGAGCTGGTCGCCGGCGCGCGCGAGCGCGTGGCGTCGGCGCAGGCCGACGAGGGTCTCGATGCCCTGCGGGAGCGCGCGGAGCAGGCCCCGGCACCACCGTCCTTCCGTGAGGCGCTCGCGGGGCCCGGGGTGGCGGTGATCGCGGAGATCAAGCGTGCCTCACCTTCCCGCGGCGACCTCGCGCCCCACCTCGATGCCGCGCTCCAGGCCGCCGCCTACCGCGACGGGGGAGCCGCGGCCGTGTCGGTGCTCACCGAGCCCGAGCGCTTCCGTGGTTCGCTCCAGGA
>JBOHEE010000497.1:0-6381 GCA_050700895.1 Nitriliruptorales bacterium
ACGCGCAGAATGCCTTCTGGCAGCGGGTGAACGAGAGCGGCGGCATCGGCGGATTCGACGTGAACGTCTCCGAGTACACGAAGGACAACAAGTACAACCCCGAGGTCCACAACCAGGTCTACCAGGAGATCAAGCCGCACGTCCTCGGCCTGGCGCAGACCCTCGGCTCCCCGACGACCGCCGCGATCATCGACGACCTCCGGGCGAACAACATCGTCTCGGCGCCGGCGTCGTGGACGTCGCTGTGGGCGCACGAGGACGTCATCATCGAGTCGGGCAACAACTACTGCACCGAGTCGATGAACGCGCTCGACTGGGCGAGCGGGCAGACGGACGTCTCGACCGTGATGGCGGTCGCCTACCCCGGCGACTACGGCGGCGACGCGGCCGCGGGCGCGAAGATCTACGCCGAGGAGAACGGGCTCGAGTTCACCTACGTCGAGCAGATCCCGCTCGGCCTCGGTGGCACGACGCAGGGCGCGGTCGCGCAGATCGTGCAGCAGGACCCGGACGTCGTCGTCGTGACGACCGCGCCGAGCGAGCTCGCCGAGATCGTCGGTGGCGCGGCCGCGCAGGGCTACCAGGGCATGTTCCTCGGGACGAGCCCGACGTGGAACCCGGCGCTGCTCCAGAGCCCGGCGGCGGACGCGCTCGTCGCCCTCTACCACCAGTCCGGCCCGTGGCAGACGTTCACGAGCGACACGCCCGGCCACCAGGCCATGCGGGAGACGCTCGGGGACGTGACGCCGAACGACGGCTACACCTCGGGCTGGATCTGGAGCTACCCGACGAAGGCCGCGCTCGAGAAGGCGGTCGAGATGGGCGACCTCACCCGTGAGGGTCTCCTCGCCGCGGTGAAGTCGCTCGAGAGCGTCGACTTCGAGGGCACCCTGCCCGAGGGCGCCGGCAACTACGCCGGCGACGTGAACGCGCAGGTCGTGCGCCAGTCCGTGATCTCGAAGCCGGACCCGGAGTCGCCGACCGGCGTCACCGAGGTGCAGGGCTTCTTCACCAGCGACACCGCGGAGAGCTACGACTTCTCCGCGGGTGCGTGCTACCAGGTCGTGAGCCTGAACTAGGTCCACGTCCGGAACCACCGGAGGGGCGCCCCGCGGGGGCGCCCCTCCTACGCTCCCGGGCCGACCGCGCAGAGACCGTCCGCGCCCGGAGGGACCAGTGCTCCACCTCGTCGTGAACAGCCACAACCCCGAGTACTGCGCCTTCAGGGGAGAGGAGGAGCGGCGTGCCCTGACGGGAGGCTTCGACCGGCTCGGTGACCTCGCCGCCGAGCGCGGCGTCGAGATCCAGGGGCCGTGGTTCAGCCGGGTCTCGCACGAGGTGTTCGTCGTCGTCGATGCGCCGGACGCGCACGCGGTCGAGGACCTCGTCGCCGCCTCCGGGCTCGTGTCGCGCACGACGACCCGGATCCTCCCCCTCGTCACCCAGGCTCAGCTCCGCGAGGCCTTGGGGACCGACGGGTAGGGGCCCGGAGCGGGAGATTCGCGCAGGGCGACTGCAGCTGACGGGTTGGAGCCCGAAGCGGATCTCCCGCGGAGGGTCCAGCGTGTGTGCCCGCTCTCGGGAGTGAGAGCTCGACGGGGGCGTCGGAGGCGCTGTGTACCCTCGGCCCATGCCGGACGCCCCCGCCACGGTCGCCCCGTCCCCGGAGCTCGTCGAGGGTCTGAACCCCTCCCAGGTCGAGGCGGTGACGACCGTCGAGGGGCCGGTGCTCTGCGTCGCAGGGGCAGGGTCGGGCAAGACGCGGGTCCTCACCCACCGCATCGCGCACCTGATCCGCGACCACGACGTCGACCCCTTCTCGATCCTCGCGATCACGTTCACGAACAAGGCCGCGAACGAGATGCGCGAGCGCGTCGCCCAGCTCGTCGGCGAGCGGCTCGGCGCGCACATGTGGGTGATGACGTTCCACTCCGCCTGCGTCCGCATCCTCCGCCGGGAGGCCCGGCGCCTCGGCTACACCTCCTCGTTCACGATCTACGACCAGGCCGACTCCACCCGGCTCGTGACCCAGGTCATGAAGCACCTGAACATCGACGATCGCCGGCTCACCCCCCGCGGGGTCCAGACGGCGATCAGCGCCGCGAAGGACGAGCTCGTCGACTTCGAGACCTTCGCGCTCCGCGCCGGCGACCACGTGGAGCAGCGCATCGCCGAGATCTACCGCGAGTACCAGTCACGCCTCCACCGCAGCAGCGCGATGGACTTCGACGACCTCCTCGTGAAGACGGTCGAGCTCTTCCAGCTCTTCCCCGAGGTGCTCGAGCACTGGCGGCAGCGCTTCCAGTACGTCCTCGTCGACGAGTACCAGGACACGAACCGCACCCAGTACCACCTCGTGAACCTCCTCGCCGGCGAGCACCGCAACCTCATGGTCGTCGGCGACGATTCGCAGAGCATCTACCGCTTCCGCGGGGCGACGATCCGCAACATCCTCGACTTCGAGCACGACTTCCCCGACGCCCACGTCGTGAAGCTCGAGCGCAACTACCGCTCCACCCAGACGATCCTCGATGCGGCGAACGCGGTCATCGCGAACAACCCGACCGGGATCCCGAAGCGGCTGTGGACCGAGCAGGGGGCGGGGGGCAAGGTCGTCCGCTACCACGCGGAGGACGAGCGCGACGAGGCGGCGTTCGTGTCCGAGGAGGTCGAGCGCCTCCACCAGGACGGCCACGCCTTCGGCGACGTCGCGGTCTTCTACCGCACGAACGCGCAGTCGCGCGTGCTGGAGGAGGTCTTCGTCCGGGTCGGCACCCCCTACCGGGTGGTCGGCGGCGTCCGCTTCTACGAGCGCAAGGAGATCAAGGACCTCCTCGCCTACCTCCGCGTCCTCGTGAACCCTGCAGACGACCTCTCCGCGCGGCGGATCATCAACGAGCCGCGCCGTGGCATCGGGGCGAAGACCGAGGAGTGGGTCGACCTCCACGCCGGGCGGGAGCGCATCCCGTTCCTCGACGCCTGCCGGCAGGCCGAGCGCATCCCACGGCTCAGCCCGCGCCAGGTGTCGGCGGTCATGAGCTTCGTCGATCTCCTCGACGTCCTGCGAACCCTCCACGTCGAGGGGATCGCCGTCCCGGAGCTCGTCGAGGAGGTCTGGCAGCGCAGCGGCTACATGAGGGAGCTCCAGGCGGAGCGGACGATCGAGGCGCTGGGCCGGGAGGAGAACCTGCGCGAGCTCCAGTCCGTCGCCCGCGAGTACCACGAGCGCGACCCCGACGGCGGCCTCGAGGGCTTCCTCGAGTCGGTGACGCTCGTGTCCGACCAGGACGAGCTCATCGAGGACGACGAGGAGGACCAGACCCAGGTCACGTTCATGACGCTCCACACCGCGAAGGGGCTCGAGTTCCCGGTCGTGTTCATGGTCGGCCTCGAGGACGGGGTCTTCCCCCACGCCCGGTCGATGGGGGACACCGAGGAGCTCGAGGAGGAGCGCCGTCTGTGCTACGTCGGCCTCACCCGGGCGCAGCAGCGCCTCTACCTGGTCCATGCCAACCACCGCACGCTGTGGGGCGGGTCGGGCTACAACCCACCGTCGCGTTTCCTCGCCGAGCTGCCCGAGGAACTCGTCGAGGTCCGTCGGGGGGGCCGGGGGGCGACCGCGGCACAGCGGCTGCGCGACCGGGAGGTGCTCGAGTTCGAAGGCACCGAGTTCCGCGTCGGCGACCGGGTCCGCCACAGCCGCTTCGGCAAGGGTCGCATCCTCGAGGTCGCCGGCGAGGGCGAGTCCGCCGAGGCCTTCGTCGACTTCGAGGAGACCGGCCGCAAGCGGCTCCTCCTGCTCTACGCACCCCTCATCAAGGAGTAGCGGGCCCCCCCGTTCATCGACGTCAGTGGTGGGGCCGGAATCAGCCGCCGCCCGGCTCCGGCAGCTCCGACGCGGCCTCCGCGGGCACGACGACGGCGAGGAAGTTCGAGCCGGTCGAGCACACGACCTGCGCCTTCACGAAGCCGCGGACGCCGTCGGCCTCGTACACGAGCTCGGACTCGAACTGCTCGTGCTCCCGCTCCAGCAGGCGCACGTCGAGATCCTCGTACGCCGCCAGCAACTGCACCGGGGTGAGGGGCACGAAGCCGATCACCCGCTCGCCGCTTCCGCTCTGCTCCACGCGGACGACGACCGCCCCCTGCGGCAGCACGAGCCCGTCGGGCTGCGGATCGCTCGTCGGCGAGGGGGCGACGTCGTCGCACGGCGACAACGCGGTCATCGGCTGGAGCAGCTCTGACGAGTAGGTGCCCGGCGAGTCGGAGGCCTCTGGGTCGTTCGCCGACCCGCCGCACCCCGCCATGGTCGCGACGAGGGCGACGAACGCACCGACGGGGTAGCTGCGCATGCGCGCATCATGCCCGACGAACACGCTCGCGCGCAGGAGCCATGGAAGGTGACGTCGAACCCACTGCGTGACTCGGAGGTCTCGATGAACGTTCCCCGCATGCTCTCGCTCATCGGAGCGATCGCGCTCGTGCTCGGGTTCGCCGCGCCATCGCTCGCCTCGGATCCGGAGGCCCACGAAGCCTCAGTGCCCACAGCGGTGGGCAAGGAGGTCACACTGGAGTGGACCGGCACGATCCCGCCGGGCGCGAACAGCAGCAGCGAGTGCAGCGATGACGCGCTGTCAGACCGGCACACGATCGAGCTCTCGGTGCCGTCCGGCCTCTACAGCCGGGTGCGCGTCGCGATGGAGGCGACGATCGCCTACGACGGGCCAGCCACCGACGTGATCGTCACACTCGTCCTGCCCGACGGCACGCAGCTCTCGGGCGACTCCGGCTTCGTGGACACCGACGAGACCGTGGCGACCCAGAACCCCGAGGCGGGCACCTACCTCGTCCTGGCCTGCTCCTTCGCGTCCGCGAATCCTCAGGCCTACACCGGGACGCTGATCCTGCGCGGCGCGGAGCCCCTCACCACCGCCGCGCCGACATGCGCTGCGCCCTCCGCGTCGCCGAAGTTCGAGATGACCTACGTCGACGAGACCCGCGCCGGCGGGGAGCCGATGATTGTGAGCCACTCCGACGGCACGCTCCTTTGGGGCTCGCACGCCGGCACGACGCACTTCTTCGGGCCGGCGGCGCCGGACCCGGCCACGGCCGCGTTCCTCGAGAACTACGAGGGCCAGACGTACCAGTACGTGAGCGACGACCTCGGCGAGAGCTGGACGTTCGTGCCCCGCGACCCCATCCAGTCAGATCCCGACTCGGGGCTGCCGAACTCCGGCTTCTCCGACCCCGACTTCGGCATCGACAAGGCCGGCAACGTCTACATCAGCGAGATCAACCTCGTGAACGTCGCCGTTTCGAAGTCAGAGGACGCTGGCCACACGTACGCGCTCCAGGACCTCTTCGCCTTCACGATGTCGGACCGCCAGTGGACGGAGGCCGACGAGGAGAACGTCGTCTACATGGCCGCGAACGGCTTCGGCGGCGGGACGTCCAGTGACCCGGTCGGCGGCGGCCTCGACCACTTCATCGCGAAGTCCGTGGATGGAGGGGCGGCGTGGGGCCCGGCTCAGGTGCCGAACCCGGACGGGGTGAGCGACATCCGCATCGACCACGCCGATGGCACCCTCTACGAGATCGCCGCAAGCGCGGCCGGCGAGATCGGTATCACCGCGTACCGCGAGATCCGGAGCCAGGCGCCCGACGACGACTTCACCCAGGGCATGACGTACACGAAGGTCGTCGAGGGCGTCGGCATGGGCCCGATCAACCGGCTCATCGACCCGACCCTCGCGCTCGACGCCGAGGGCAACCTCTACCTCGTCTGGTCCGACAACGGCACCGGGGGGCGCCCGGCCGGCATCTACTACTCCTACTCGACCGACCGGGCCGGGAGCTTCGCCGAGCCGGTCCGCGTCGACCCGGACGCCCGCGCCGAGATCTGGCCGTGGATCGCCGTCGGCGACCCCGGCCAGGTCGCGATCGTCTACCTCGCGACCGACGCCGAACTCGAGAACAACAACGCCGAGCTCGCCGCGGACGACGACGGCTGGGACGTGGTCGTCGCCCACGCCGACCGCGGTCTCGGCTGCCCGAACGGGTCCGCTCCCGCCTTCCACCACACCCGCGCGACGTCCGAGCCGATCCACTTCGGCACGATCTGCCAGGGCGGCACGCTCTGCCAGGCCGAGGTCGTCGACCGTCGCCTCGGCGACTACTTCTCCAACGCCGTCGACGTCCGCGGCCACAACCAGATCGCGGTCTCCGACACCCGCCAGGGCGGCTCCGTCGCGCTGCCGCTCCACATCCGTCAGGTCGGCGGACCGCCACTCCTCGGGGGGCCGCGTCCGCCGTCCGTCGCGCCGCCGCCGGAGCCGGCGCCGGCAGGGGATCAGCTCCCGGCGACCGGCGGCGGCCTCGTCG